>NZ_BMKZ01000012.1 GCF_014644735.1 Caldalkalibacillus thermarum
GTCTCGCTTTCTCTGCTATTCTTTCTAATTTTGTTGTCATGGCTAGGTTTCCCCTTCCTTTGGATGAAGGCCTGTATCCTCCCTTTGAATGGAGCCCATGTTGCCTTAGAAAGATTCCATTTCTGCTTGACCGCTTCCCCACGTAGCAGGCTCTCCCTGCCTCAGAGTACTATCAGTCAGTAAGACTTCCAGCAGGTCATCAGGTATCCCTTGCTTTGTTAGGCTTGTTCAACCCTATCCACTCAGGTGGAAGCCTGCTGGATCTCCCTTGTTCCCAAGGAGCCCATGGGCAGCATGCCGTAGGTACGAACCCCGGAAGCAACAGTCATCCCCTCGCCTTAACGGTGATGCTGTTTCTGCTTTCCCCATAGAGAAATAAGGTCAGCTACTTCGAGCACGTGTGATTTCGGGGCTAATAATCCTGTTCACTTTATTCCGGCCTACTGCCTTCCTGTCTACGCTTCGCCGTACATGTTACCATGCACCACGCAAGACTCGGTACAGGACTGCTGGCTAAGCTTTATCCTGGTAGCCATTTCAGACTACTTGTGCTCCTTGAACTTGCAAGGCGCAACTCTCACACCACCTAGCATGCGGGTCGCTACTCTTCGGTTCGCCAATCTTGACGAACATCGAAATATCTCTCCGTTAAACTCCTAAGCCCTTGCGCAAGCCAGTAGGCTTTGCTGAGGGCTTTATGCAATTGAGGTGTCTTGGTCGTTCGCCATGCTCCTTTACGGGTATTGGCGATTTCGAACACTTCGTGTTCTTTAAGNAGCCTATCCATCCCATCATGTATTGATTCAGTTTCTTGATTCGTTCCTCCATTGATATGCTCCAGTTTGGATTGGTCAGCTGTCGTATCTTGTTCTTAAAGCGTTTGGTCACGTAAAATATCTCGAAGTCTTAGGAGAAACGTCCAATGCAATCTCCTTTTCTTGAAGTCCGTTGCTAACGGCCCCCGGATCGCGGCCGCCATGTCCAGGGTCAATGAAGATTTTAGTCACTATTTTTCGCCTCCTTCACGCAATTTTTCAATTGCCCCCTTTAGCTTTTCTGGTGCAGGAACCCCAATCCGCCCTACGTTCTCCAAGATGCTTATACCTTCATTAGCAATATAGAAAAAAATGGCCAGATCTCTGAACAGGGTAGCCTCTCCTCCCAGCGAAACGTCTACAAGATGTCCGACTGCCACTACAGCAAAAATAGCGACTTTTTTGGCAATGCCTCGTAATCCCACTTCGCTGTTCAGTTTTCCGTCCAGTGCAGATGCAATTACTCCGGAAGCATAGTCTATCACAACGAATACGAGCAGAATTGATAGCAACATTGACCAACCTCCAAACAAAAAAGAGGCGACCGAGCCGCCCACTGCAACGATCCACTTAAACAAAATTTCAGACATTTTCCTCCCCTCCTTGTTTAGGAATTAGCGAGTGTGTAGAGCATATGATCCTGGGTTGTTAGTGATATAATTGACATCGACATATAGCCCAAACGTCTCTTGCACCGTACCGTTTGGTCTGATATAGCCCCAACACCGTACCATGTTTAAGTTTACGGATCGTTTTTCGTTTGATCGAGTAAATCCTTGTCCTCCTCCTATGATGACTCTGTGATCCGAACTCAGCCATCTATCCGTTTCCCATGACGTCCCTAGATTATTTAAAGGTCTGGCCAGCCTCGTTTGTTTCCGCAAACCATAATGAGAACCTTTTCCTCCTTCAGTCCAATGCGCATAACGGTCTCCATATACCCTCCAATTAAATTGCGATAACACGTAAATCCTATCTCCTCTATCATTCGCAGTTTCAACGGGATTGGGAGGGTATGATCTTCTATTGCTTAAGATAAAACCATCTCTCCATGCTCTTTCGTTATAGTTGTAATAATAGAATAAATGCAGATACGGAGCCCCTCCTTCTTCGCTATAAGGCCAAACATTTCCTGTGAAAAAAATCAACTGACCATTTACAACAGGCGACCCAGGAAACCCAATAACATCGGAGTTATTCCCACCGTTCCGGTGACGGTAAACATAGGCAAGCGCCATGTTTTCATCTCCTTTCACAGATATCCTAAATCCAATAAAAAACACCCCACAAACGGGGTGTCAGTATATATGCGATCTGTCGTTTTCAGTCGGCCTCTCATACTTGTCTTCAGGATCATAAGGCTGGATGTTATTCTCCTCTCTCCACCGATTTAGTTCCTCCAGCGTTTTAGCCGATCCACCAAGTATCAGATCTACATCATTTTCGTTGATCAGGTTGGCATTTCTGACTAATTCCCTCCGGCCTTCAGCGTTGTTGACAAACATGTGTAACACATGATGAGTAGTGTATATATACCATCTAATATGCTCAGGAAGCTGTTCCAGCTGTTCAATCATCTCTGGTGTGAGCGATTCCTGCAGTCTTCTCGTCACCTCATCAAATGGGCCGTCAATATGATACGTTTCAAAACTCACCAAGTGTTCTTGCCCTTCAACCTCATCTTTGTAACCCTCACTACTGGGCTTATTCACCTCGCTGGCACTCATATCCGGTTCTTCCTTGACTTCCTCCACCACACCACAACCTGCCAAAAACAGCAAGGCAACGAAAACCGTCAATAACGGTTTCCGGCACATGATGAATCCCTCCTTGTTTTTGCCTGATTATTTCCAGTTTACCACCACCTTTCAAGGTACACAAATTAAGTTTTATATTGCGCCGGGCAGATAAGTAAACACCCTGGGATCTTCTTGCCCCAGTGTCCACATGGCTACACCTTTGCAACCATATTCCCGAATGAAACCAAGCGTTTTAATAAACCCTTCAAGATCACTGTTCCAGGCGATCGAAAACTCGGAACCATCACCGACATAGAAGTTTCTCAACCAGACCCCGGCATCAACCATCCGGATCCTCACTTTTTTCTCACCAATCCAGGATGGAACATTCACCACTGGCAAATTGTCGAGTCGTTGTCAATTTCAATCCCCAAGCCTTCATCCGGATCAAAGACGCCATACACCAAATAACCCCACTCGTCATAGTTATAGGGACGATCTTCTTCAAAGGCAATGTATTCCTCCCCGTCCACAATAGCTGCGATTTTTTCCATTGGTTCATATCGGTCGTTTGTGCGATTTGTAGCTGGTAACATTTTACCCTGGTGTCGTTGGCATACACGCCGTGAGCCCCCCTGGACAATGAACCAGGCAACGATCCGGAATAATCAATGTATTCCGTTGAACCAACCAAGATTTTAATGCGGCCGTTATAAACACGGACGGTTAAGGTATACCGGTTCCCTAGTCCACAGGCCAAGGTTTGGGACATTGGTGCAGTCGCCAGCATCTGACTGGATCCATTGCTTTCATAAGTGAGCCGTACGGTTTGATTCCGATAATCCAGTTGCGCTATATAACCATTTTCAACGCCGCCAGGGTTTCTGGCATATCAATGTTGTCTATCCGATGGTGGGCCGCCTCTGTTCTTTCTTCAAGCTCCTTGATCTTCTTTTCATGCTCAACAAGTTTCTGGGCAGCCATCAGCATGAGTTCAGCTGGTGTTTTCAGTTGTTCCAGGGAGTATTGACCTGTTTTGCGGATGGTTGGGAGCACATCTTTTGTCACCCATTTCCTGAATGCGCGGGCCTCTGGTTTGCGACTCTCAAGAATCACATCATATAGTCCGTCTTCGTTGATGATAGTCATTTGCTGTATTCCATCAGGTGTCTCAAGGGGGTGATTTGAAATCACATCCTTTGACAACCTGCGTTTAACTCCAGCTACTTGACCAAGATCAAGAATGTGGCAAACATCTTTCAAAACAAACCAAGGCTCGCCGTCTTTGACTACCGTTCTTACCTGTTGGCCGTGATAATCAAAGATGTGTTGTAGCTGATTCAAATAGATAACCCCCTTTTATGCAGTTGATTTCTTAGCGTTTTTCGCTACACTTTCGTCAAAAAAATATTCCAACGGAACATTAAAATGATCCGCAATCATACGTAGTTCTAACGCAGTAAAGGGCTGCTTCCCAGTCTCTTTTCTGTTATATTGGTATACGCTGCGGAACCCTAGAAGATCAGCAAACTCCTTCTGGGAAAGTTTTTGTTTCTTCCGCAGTTCCTTGATTTTGTCTAGATCAATCCTCACAAACCACACCTCCTGAAATTTTAATTATAGCGATTTCCGCAATACTCAATTACATTATAATTAGCGAGTATCGCAAAGTCAAGTATTTATTTGCGATTTTCGCGAAATAAATTTTCAATATACGCTATAATGGTATAATATTATTGCATAAATTGCATATTTCGCATAAGGCGGAGATAAATATGAGTGAGAATGTACTTGGTAAAAGATTAAGAAAACTACGAGAAAAAAGAGGCTTATCTCAAAAAGAGGCAGCAAAGAGATTTGGCATCTCAAATTTCGCTTTATCTAGATATGAAAACGGGACAGCTAACCCAGACCCAGATCTGATCGCTAAATTCAGTGAGTTCTATGATGTTTCTTCTGACTATATCCTTGGCCGCACAGACAATCCCGCCGGTGTCATCCGTGAAGATGGATCGGAAACAGACGTGTATCAGATGCTTATGGAGAATGACAAGTCGCTTACTCTGAACGGCAAGCCACTCACGGATGAACAAAAAGAAATCCTGTCAATAGTGATGGAAAAGCTTGCTGAGGCTGACGAAGATGAGGAAAAGTTTTTAGCGCGGCTCCTTAGGAGGCTATTGGCTGGAGAGTCAGCTAGGGAGATAAAGAAGGATATAAACAAATAAAAAAAATAGAAACAACCCAAGCAACAACTTGTTTATTTTATTGGGGGATCTAAAATTGGAATGGAAGAGAAGACCAACTATACTAGAATATTGGCCAAAAAACGTTGATGTTTTAATGGGTATGGATGAAAACGGGACCGCAGAATTAAAAGGTGTTAAGCGAAGAATAAGGAATGAGCAAGAAGTTCCAGACAATGAAAAGTACTTCACCCTTACAGGGGTTGCAATTAATTTGGATAGTTACTCTAAATTTAAGGAGCATGTTAATAAAATTAAATTTAAACATTGGGAAAACGGAATGGCCGATTACAAAGGTACGATGAAAAGAGTATGCTTTCATTCTAGTGAAATAAGAAAAAGAAAACATCCTTTTGACACTATTGATTATGAAGAATTTATGAATGATATATCAAAACTAATATCAAGTACAAATATAAGGATCATATCTTCTACCGTTAATAAAGAAGCCCATTACAAAAAATATGGAGAAAGAGCTGATCATCCTTATCCCCTTGCTGTTAGATTTATTCTTGAAAGATATTGCAAAAAATTAAACGAAACAAACCAGAAGGGCATCATTGTTTTAGAATCAAGAGGAAAAAAAGAGGATAAATTTGTTCTGAAGCATATATTACAAATAATAGAAAATGGAACTTATTACAATCCAGCAAGTCACTTTAAAAGTCTCGTAGGTGTTTATTTCAATCCAAAATGGTGGGCAGCTGATGATTCGAAATCATCGTTTGTAATTCTGGAGCTTGCTGATTTGGTTTCATATCCAATTCACAAGTTTGCTAGAAGCAATTGCATCGTTAAGGATAGGGCCTTTTTAAATATTGAAGAAAAACTTACCAATTACCCTAATTACATGGGCTGGGGAATAAAAATTTTTCCTTAAAAAAATTAAAACCGCCACAGCCATTAGGCTGGGCGGGCGACCGGCATACACCGATCCCTTAACTGAGTTAATCAGTTATTAACATTATGTTCAAGATTACAAAAGAGTATACATAACCTTTTAATCTTTGTACTCTAATTTTATGACATTAACATAGAATTCGTCAACTGGTAAGTCAAAAATAGGTACAGAGTATCATTTTAAAGACATTTGTTTACAGCCTTAATTTTTTATCCTGTTCCGAACATATATTCCTAAGGGGGTAACATGATGAAAGGACACGTCCGAAAACGCGGTAATAAATGGTGCTTTGTACTTAATGTCGGGCGTAAGCCAGACGGATCTAGAAACCGCAAATGGTTCAGTGGCTATAACACCAAGAAAGAAGCAGAAAAAGCGTGCGCTGAGATGATTGCACAATTGACCTAAAGCACATATGTTGAGCCAACCAAAAAACAGTGGCAGAGTACATGCAGGAATGGCTGGAATACAAAGAAAAAAGCTGCGTCCGACAACCCTGGACACATATCAACGTTTGATTAATAATCACATCATCCCTCATATCGGAATGATCAGGATGGACAAGCTACACGAGACAAATATAGAGGACTTATATGACTATCTTCGTGAAGAAAAAGAGCTTGCAGAATCAACCATTGTCAAAATCCATGCAGACATCCTCAAACCGGTTTTTAAGACGTGCTGTCAGGTATCGTATTCTCCACCACAACCAGCAGACATTGAGGATCCGCCGAAACATGGGAAACCTCAGATAAATGTATGGAATCAAGAAGAAATGAACGCCTTTCTTGATGCAGCTAAAGGTGATTGGATGTATCCCGTTTTTCACCTTTCTTTAAATACTGGCATGAGAATCGGCGAAGTCCTTGGCCTTCAATGGAAACATGTTGACTTTGATAAAAAGTTGATTTATGTACGCCAATCACTGACGGCAAAAACACGTGAACTAACAAGTCCTAAGACTGAATCAAGTATACGCGATGTTCCGTTTGATGATATCACGTCTAAGATACTCAAAAATCAAAAGTCCGCTATAAATGAAAAAAAGTTGCGAGCCGGCAGCAGTTACAATGATCAGGATTTTGTATTTGTGTCTGGCGAAGGGGCTCCATTACTTCAAAGTAATGTTCGTCGCAAATTTAACAGTTTAATCAAAAAAGCTGGAGTACCTAAAATCCGCATTCATGACATGCGCCACACCTGGGCCACGTTGCAGCTGATGACCGGGACAGATATTAAGACAGTCAGTTCGATCCTGGGCCATTCTTCGGTATGGTTTACCTATGATACCTATGCCCACGTTCTGCCTGAGATGCAAAAACTGGCTGTGGAAAATCAACTCCAGATTATCCAGCGAAAAACTTAACAATTTTTGGATGGTTGCAAAATGGTTGCAATCGAGAGTATAAGCAAAAACGGCGGGGCAGCTGATCGCTTCAAACCCCGCCGTTATGGGCTTTGTCGTATGTATGGAGCTTCCAGCCGGACTTGAACCGGCGACCTCTTCCTTACCATGGAAGCGCTCTACCGACTGAGCTATGGAAGCAAATGGCTCCGCAGGTAGGATTCGAACCTACGACCAACCGGTTAACAGCCGGCCGCTCTACCACTGAGCTACTGCGGAACAACGTTGTCCAACCTGACGACGAATATAAGTATACAACGTTTAGTTCAGTTTTGCAAGGGGTTTTTTTAAACCATTTTTTACTTTTTCGGGTACCATTTCTACCCCTGTTTGAAACTAGTGCGTACGTATTTGGACAGCTCGTGAGGCGGAACAAAGCGGCCATATAAACGGAAGATCAGTTTATATCGCTCTTCCATCGCCCGTCTGACCAGCCCCTCAATGCGCTCATCCTCCAGGTCTAAGAGCAGCTCTTCCAATTCCTTTTTCAACAGATACTCGATCTCCTGCGCTTCTTTCCGTGTCAGCATTAATCCCAGCATCGAGGCGGACACACTCCCTATGTCAAATCTCTGTTTTTGGTATGTCCCAAAACACCCCTTTTTATAAATTATGGGCGCAGAAAATCAAACTCCAAGCACAAACAAGTGGATTAATAACGGTGTGATAAAACTTTCAATCACAGCGGCCACAAACAAAACCAAGATCAAAATGAGGGTCAAGCGGGCGAGCCCCCTTACTCTTTGCTTCAGTACGGGTACGGTTTGCTCACGCCAAAACGTGCCCACATCACTTCTTGTGTTGCCGAATAAATGGGACAATAGCTGGCCTGGACCAAACAGCCAACCTAACAGTCTAAAGCCTAGAAACATGCCCATCCCCCCTGCTACAAAAATGGCCGGCAGCTCCAACAAGCCATGGGGCAAAATCCCAAAGATAAACATGCGTAAGGGTGACACTTCATCTCCCAAGGCCGAATGGACCAGGACATACCCCACAGCCAAACCGTTCATCAGCAAGGAGAAAATAGGCACAAAAACTAAAAACACACCTACAACGATCATGGTGATGGCAGCCAGCACATTATTCTTGAAAATCACCCACATCATATTGACTGGGTTCGGATTGTCAGCCAATTCTCGGGCAATGTTCTCCAACTCCTCTATAAAAGGGGTAATTGCCTTTTCAAAAACCTCATCGAAGACATATCCTAAAACCACACCTGTGCCAAAAATCAGTAAGGCCGCCCACAGATACGCTTTACTCTCCCTTAATAAAGTCTTCAACTCTGACACATCATCACCCCATGTTCCAATCATATTTGGACAACACTGGACATACATTTAATTGTAGACGACATGGACAGGAGGGAAAAGGGTTGAACACGTTTTGGGTGATCAATGGACAAAAAGTAAAAAAATACATTCTCCTGATCATCGCTGCCCTGTTTACAGCAGGCGTGATCTATGTGGAGAGAGATGCCATGAGCGTCTTTTCCTCCCAATTAAACCCGGTCCAATCCAAAGCCGATGAACCGCAAGCCATATACCGTGTACCAACCGACGAAAAGAAACTGGCCCTGACCTTCGACATCTCCTGGGGGCAAGAGAACCCGGGACTGATTCTGGATGCCCTGGCCGAAAATGGAGTGGATAAAGCCACCTTTTTCCTCTCTTCTCCCTGGGCTGAACACCACCCGGAAATTGTCCAGCGCATCAAGGAGATGGGTTTTGAGATTGGCTCCCATGGCCACAAACATATCAACTACACCCGCTTAAAGAATGAAGAGATACGGGAACAAATCTTAAAGGCGCACCGTATGCTTAAATCTGTTACCGGCCTTACCCCGACCCTTCTCCGTCCCCCCAACGGAGACTTTGACAAACGCGTGCTGCGCATTGCCGACGAGCTGGGTTATACGGTTGTGCTGTGGCATACCAATTCAAATGATTGGATGAACCCGGGGGTAGACCGGATCGTGCATAATGTCGTTTCCAACGTCCAGCCGGGAGATATTGTGCTGTTGCATGCCAGTGATTCCACCAAACAGACCCATCAGGCATTACCGGAAATGATCCGCCGGTTAAAAGCAGAGGGGTACCACTTTGTAACCGTCACTGAGCTGATCACCGGCACTGAAAGCCAGATTAAGGAACTGGATTGATGAGCACAAAGCGCCTAGATCCCGCTAAGCGCTTTTTTTCTTGGGCTCAGCCGTTAAACGGTGCAGCCATAGCAGTTGCCACACATTACACACAAAGAGGGTACACAGCATTAACATGACCCAGATGGGATCATTAATTACCAAAGCGGGTACTGCTTCAACCGTGGTGACGACAAACAGCACAAACAAAGCCGGGACAAAAGCATTTTCATTGGTTTGTTGCGCTTTAATATAAGCAAAAACAAGAGATACTATTAATAACACAGTGGGCAAAATCACATAATTCAGCCACGTTTCCTGGTGTGTGGCAAAAGCGGTGTAACGGAAATAGACCAGGTCAAAAAAAGTGAACAGAATCAAGACAATCTGCGTATAATGCCACACTTTTTTAGATTTGAATAAACCAAGTGCCAAGCGGTTAACCAGTAAGTAGGCAAAAAAGCCCATCTGGCTGATGGCACTGAAGGTCATGCCGACAGCAAATAAAAAGATCGCCCCAGCCAAAAATTCTTCTGCCGAGGAAGTAATCGCCTGAAATCCTTCCCAGTTAATCAGAGTGCTGGTCGCCAGAATGGTCAATCCGCCAACCAGCAATGTTGTCACAAATAAAAACAGCCATTTTTTAAACGTCAGTTTAACTCACCAACTTTCCTGTAACCGATTAGGAAAATGTCCATTTACGATTGTATCAAAAAGTATAATTTGGCGCTAGCGATGCATATTAAAGGTGAGTAACAGGAAAGGGGATTTTAGTCCATGGTTAGCCGCTTCCCAGCAATCGTCCAAGGAAAGTGGTGCTGGCTGTTTATCTTGTGGGCGAGTGCCATGATGGCCATATCTACTTTAACGGCTTGTGCACCCGTGGAAGAACAAGTCAGTCCCGACTACAAGGAAACCAAACAGATGGTGCTGGATATTTTACAAACCGAAGAAGGCAAGAAAGCGATTCAGGATATCCTCAAAGAAGATGAATTTAAACAGCAACTGCTGATCGATGAACCGGTCGTGAAAAAAACCATTCAAGATACTTTGCTCCAAGCCGACAATAAAGAAAAATGGCAGCAGCTCATGCTCGATCCGAAATTTGCCCAAAAGTACGCCAAACAGTTGGAAAACGAGCACAAACGGCTGCTGAAAGACTTAATGAAAGATCCCGAGTATCAGGCTGCTATGATAGACATTCTCAAAGACCCGGAAATGGAAAAACAGTTTGTTGAAGTGGCCAAATCACAAGCGTTTCGGCAAGAAACCATGAACATCATGAAAGAGGCCCTGCAAAGCCCCTATTTCCGCCTGGAGCTTTTGCAACTGTTAAGCCAGGTGGCCAAAGAGATGGAAGGACAGCAGCAAGGGGGCCAGGGTCAACAACAGCAAAGTGACCAAGGCGGTGGCGGAGGAGAACAATAGTCCTAAAAAAAACAGGCGGCAAATACCGCCTGTTTTCCGTTTAGGCATGATGCGCTCGCTATTTTGCTTGAACCTCTAAACGCTGTACAATTTTTTCCGCCATGCGGGCATAAATCTGGCCGATGACTGAATCTTCGGGGTAAATGGAGGGTGAGGGGTTATCAACGTCTGCTTGCTGATCGGGCTGTCCCAGGGGCACTTGGGCCAACAGCTCTGTTTTCAGCACTTCGGCTAACTTTTGGCCTCCCCCGCGGCCAAAAATGTAATCTTTAGAGCCGTCAGGCAATTGATAGTAAGCCATATTTTCCACCACACCCAAAATCTCATGTTTTGTTTTGATCGCCATGGCTCCTGCCCTGGCTGCCACAAAGGCAGCTGTCGCATGGGGAGTGGTCACAATAATTTCTTTGCTCTGGGGGATCAAGGTATGTACATCCAGGGCCACATCACCCGTTCCTGGAGGCAAATCCAGTATCATGTACTCCAACTCGCCCCAGTGGACCTGGCTGAAAAAGTTGCGCAACATTTTACCCAGCATAGGCCCCCGCCAAATCACCGGGGAATTGTCCTCCACAAAGAAACCCATGGACATCACTTTAACCCCGTGTTTTTCAACAGGGAGAATCATATCGTCAATAACGGTCGGGCGCTGGTCAATGCCCATCATGTCCGGTACGCTAAAACCGTATATATCGGCATCAATTACACCTACCTTTTTGCCCATGCGGGCCAGTGCCCTGGCAAGATTGACCGTCACCGTTGATTTACCTACGCCACCTTTGCCGCTGGTGACGGCAATAAATTGGGTTTTGGAATCAGGCGCCAATAAGGGTGAAAGAGGAGGTTGCCCTTGCCCGCTCTGGGCACCTGGCCCCGCTCCAGCTTCCTGACGCAGCCGCTGGGCTAATGCTGCTCTTTCCTGATCGGTCATGGAGCCAAAGGTCACTTTAACCTGGTTGGCACCAATCTCTTTCAATTTATTGACAACATCTTTTTCTATGGTCGCTTTTAACGGGCAACCGGATATGGTTAAGACCACCGTTAAACCCACATTATTATCTTGGTCGACTTGAATATCCCGGATCATATTCAATTCAACCAAACTCTTATTCAATTCCGGATCCTTAACCTCTTTTAATGCGTCCAAGATCCTTTGTTCAGTTAACATAGAAAGCACCTCTTTTTACTCCACATTTTTATCTTTAGTATAACACATCTGCCCGGAGTAAAGCATCACGGCTCCTGCTAGCCAAACATCCCGGCGAGCCCTAGGGGAATTCCAAACTGTTTTCGTCACTGTAATAACGCAGAATGCCTTCATAAATGGCAAAGGCCACTTTTTTTTGATAATCTGCTGTAGCGAGCAAACCGGCTTCATGGGGATTGGACAAAAAGCCCACTTCAACAAGGATGCCTGGAATTTGACTGGCTTTCAAAATATATACTTCCTGATTCTTTTTGGCATGGCGATTGGTATTTTCCAGGTTGCGGATCAGTTCATCCTGGACAAAACGGGCCAACCGCTCACTTTCATCCCATAGCGGGTTATAAAAGGTTTGTGCCCCTCTCCAGTTGGGTGAAGAGATACTGTTGAGGTGAATGGAGACAAACAGATCCCCTTGACTCCCATTGATCAATTTGACCCTGTTCATTAAATCTTCCTTCTTCCTCCGTCCCAGGCGGTGGGCTTCTTCTGAAGCAAGCTCCATATCCGTCTCCCTGGTCATAATGACAAAAGCTCCCGCTTGCTGGAGCAGATCGCGCAAATAAATGCTGATGGCCAGAGCCACTTCTTTTTCCACCACACCCGAGCGGCTGACTGCTCCCCCGTCTCTGCCACCATGTCCGGGATCAATGATGATAATCTGTCCGGTTAAGGGGAGGCCCAGGGCAGATTTTGTCCCACGGTCAATTGCCTCATTCAGCATGTATAAACCCAAAGCCATGACAATGCTGACAGTCATGATGAGGACAAGTTTTTGTTTCATCACCCACTCCCCCTTGTCCTTACATATATACGAGCGGCAGGACAGGGTTATGCAAAAAAAGCCCCAAACCCAACAAGGTTTGAGGCTGTATAACTGATCCAGCAACGTTTTTTAACGTTTGGAGAATTGGGGCGCGCGGCGTGCTTTTTTAAGACCGTATTTCTTACGCTCTTTCATCCGCGGATCACGTGTCAGGAAGCCAGCCTTTTTCAACGCAGGACGCAATTCAGGATCAGCTTCTAAAAGCGCACGGGAGATACCGTGACGAATGGCGCCGGCTTGACCAGTAAAACCCCCGCCTTTAACATTGACAAGCACATCGTATTTCCCTTCGGTTTCTGTCAGCTCAAGGGGCTGTCTGACAATCTTTTTTAACGTTTCCAAACCAAAGTAATCATCGATGTCCCGTTTGTTAATGATGATTTTTCCGTCACCAGGGACAAGGCGCACACGTGCAACGGCTTCTTTACGACGTCCGGTACCGTAATATGTTACTTGTGCCAAAATGAATACCCTCCCTTACAGTTCAAGAACTTCCGGTTTTTGTGCTTGATGCGGGTGTTCGCTTCCGGCATAAACGAACAGTTTTTTCGCTTGCTTGCGTCCGAGGGGACCTTTGGGCAACATTCCTTTTACCGCAGACTCAATCACACGCTCAGGTTTGTTTTGCAACATTTCGGCTGCTGTAAATTTCTTTAAACCGCCAGGATAGCGGGAATGGCGATAATAAATTTTCTTCTGCAACTTATTACCTGTCAGATGCACTTTATCTGCATTGATAACAATCACAAAGTCGCCGGTGTCTACATGGGGTGTATATTCAGGTTTATGTTTTCCTCTTAAAATGCTAGCGACCTTAGAAGCTAAACGTCCCAGTGTTTGGCCTGCTGCATCTACCACATACCACTTGCGCTCAACTTCGTTGGGCTTAGCCATATACGTGGTACGCATGTTGTTCCCTCCTTGTTTCCGATTCCATCTATCTGACACTCTGCCATCTATTTTCAATCCACGTAACGGGGCTATTCAGTGGAAAGAAAAATACCAAACTATATAATACTACATCTGCTTTTGGGAGTCAACTTGCTCAATAAAAGACACGCCACAAAAACAGCCCCTCAGGAGGTGCAGTGGGCCCGGCCAAGTTGCGGTCCTTTTCCTTTAAGGCCCGCTCTACATCGGCTGGCGACTTTTTCCCTTTACCCACTTCAATTAAGGTTCCAACGATAATGCGGACCATGTGATACAAAAAACCGGTTCCTCTGCAAATGACGGTGATCATTTGCCCTGCTCTGGGCTCCCCGCCAGCAGTTGGACAATAGGCCCATCCCGGCCACACAACTTCCCGATCAAGGCCCGGCTTGGCTTGTTCAGCCTGTGTGCCCCGCCCAACAGGGAGAACTTCCAATGTCAGCTTGTCAATGGTTCTCACTTTGTCTGCCACTTCCGTTTTCGCTGAGCTGAAGGCTGTAAAGTCGTGGGTGCCTTCGAACAAGCGGCCCGCTTCTTGCATCAGGGTGACATCCAAAGGCAAGGGCACGTGATAACTATACTGTCTGACAAAAGGGTCGTGGACAGGCGCATTGCAGATAAAATAGCGATACTCTTTACCGCGCACATCGTAACGGGCATGGAAAGAAGCAGGTACTTTCTCCGTGCGCAGGATGCGGATATCCCCTGGCAACTGGGCATTGAGGGCTTTAGTCCATTCATTCTCTTCCAAAGCAAGGCTGCTCTCAAAGTGGATCACTTGTCCCCGGGCATGGACTCCAGCATCTGTCCGGCCAGAACCCACCACTTGTACCGGGTGGCGATGCATGCGCTTTAAAACCGCTTCAAGCTCGCCTTGAATGGTCACCGCATTTGGTTGGCGCTGGAATCCGGCATAAGCGGTTCCATCATAGGCTACGGTACATTTCCACTTGTGGACGCCAGTGGTTTGTTCACTCATTATACCACCTCAATCATGATCAGCAAGAGACAATAAGTTCCTGTGACCGCTAGAGCAGCATAATCCCTGGGCTGCATTTTCAATTGCCTGAACTGGGTCCTTCCCTCTGCCCCCCGGTAACCGCGAGCTTCCATGGCCAGGGCCAGATCCTCGGCTCTTTTAAAGGCAGAGAGAAACAAGGGGATGATAATTGGGATAAGCGCGCTGACCCGTTCCCAAAGCGTCCCTGAGGCAAGCGGAGCCCCCCGGGACAACTGTGCTTTGATGATTTTATCCGCTTCTTGCCACAAAACAGGAATAAAGCGCAGGGCAATGGCCACCATCAAGGCCAGCTCATGAGCCGGGAAACGCCACTTGGCCAAAGGCTTCAGCATCCGTTCCAAGCCGTTGGTCAAAACAAGGGGCGGTGTGGTAAGGGTAACCAAAGAAGCAATAATGACCAAGAGCACAATCCGGTAGGTGATGACTGCCCCTTGAATGACCCCGCCTTCGTATACAGAGAGGGCTCCTAACGTCCACAACACCTCCCCTTCGCGGGTAAACCAAATGTGAAAGATATAGGTCACAGCCAATATGATCCACACCGGTTTTAAACCGCGCCAAATAAAAGTCCAGGGGATACGGGACAAAAACACAGTACCCAACACAAAAACGGAAGCCAGAGCATAGGATAACCCCTGGCTGGCTGCAAAAATCGTGACGACCACCAAAAAGACGGCCACCAGTTTGGTCCGGGGATCCAGACTGTGAACAAGAGACTGACCGGGCACATATTGGCCGATGCTGATCATGCCTAATCTGCTCATACTTCTACCCTAGCTCCTTTGACATAGCGGGCAATTGTGTTGAGGATCGTTTCCTTTTTGGTTGAAGTAAGGGGAATGGGCTCCTTCAGCCGTTGATTTAATTCCTGCACCAGCTCGATGAGAGAGGGAATCTCCAAACCTAGTTGACGCAACTGTTCAGTATACTGAGTAAACAAGGCCAGAGGAGTGGTTTGCCATTTGACCCGCCCTGCTTCCATGACCACCACTTCATCTGCATATTCGGCCACATGGTCCATCTGATGTGTGACCAAAATCACCGTTTTGCCCCGCTCTTGTTTCCAGCGGACCATCATCTCCAGGATTTGCTGCTGGCCTTCCGGATCCAAACCGGCTGTCGGCTCGTCCAAAATAAGGATATCCGGCTGCATCACCAGCACCCCGGCAATCGCTACCCGCCTTTTCTCCCCTCCGCTCAGTTCAAACGGTGACCTGCTGAGATAGGAAGGAGCCAGTCCTATTTTGTCCAGCACCTGACGGACACGCATGTTAATCAATTCTTCCGGCCAGCCCAGATTTTTGGGGCCAAAGGCAATATCTTTTTCCACCGTTTCTTCAAATAATTGATGCTCCGGATACTGAAAGACCAGTCCTACGGATTCATGGAGAATGGGAATCTTCTTCTGGCCTGCTTCAAGCTTATGGGGGCCAACCTGTACATAACCTTCCGAGGGCTTGAGCAGCCCGTTAAAATGCTGAATCAGCGTGGATTTGCCCGAACCGGTCTGTCCCACAACGGCCACCAGCCGGTTAGCTTTGATGCGAATATTAACATCCGTCAAGACCCGTTTGGCAAACGGGGTACGCGGATGATAGATATAACCTAAGTCTTTTGTGATAATCTCCATAGCGCCTCAACCAGCTCTTCTTTCGTGTAAATGTCAGCGGACAGGGGTAAGCCTTGTTTTTGCAGTGCCTCTTTTACTTCTACAACAAAAGGGAGTTGCAAACGGTGAGCCCGTAACAGGTCAGCCTGATTTAAAACGTCCTGAGCCGGGCCATCGGCCACCAGCTCACCCTTGGAAAAGAGGACAACACGCTCAGCCTGTACGGCTTCATCCATGTCATGGGTGATGGTCACCACAGTCATTCCTTCCTGATGCAGTGTTTTAACCAGGCTCAGCACTTCCTTGCGCCCCACGGGGTCCAGCATAGAGGTCGCTTCATCCAAAATCAGCACCTCCGGCTGCATGGCCAAAACGGAGGCAATGGCCAAGCGTTGTTTTTGGCCGCCGGATAAATGATGGGGCTCCTGTTCCCGATAGGCCCACAAGCCTACCTTTTCCAAACAGCTGCGAATGATGGGCAGCATTTCCTCCCGGGGAACACCCAGATTTTCTAAGCCAAAGGCCACATCATCCAGCACGGTGTTACCCACCAATTGATTTTCAGGGTTTTGAAACACCATGCCCACGATGCGACGAATGTGCCACCGCTCTTCTACACAAACCGGATTAAGACCCTTGACCTTAATGGTGCCGCTGTCAGGCATCAGCAAGCCGTTCATTAATTTGCCAAGCGTTGATTTTCCAGAACCGTTAGGGCCAATAATGGCCACCCACTCGCCTTTTTTGATAGAAAAGGACAGGTTGTGGATAAAGGGGGCTTTTTCATTGGAATCATAGGAAAAGCAGACGTCTTCAAAATAAATCATGCAACCACCCGATGTTTGTAACATTTTGACCCTTATTGATGAGTTAACCTCATTATAACAAACGGTAACTCAATGGTACAAAAAAAGGGCAATGACAGAAACCAGTTTTGATTCTGTCCTCACCCTTTTGGCTGAGACAAATGGGTCTGTATCAAATTAGGCACACTGCTTAATGTTTAAACGCGCATACGATCTATTTAACGAGTTCAAGATATACCATAGGCGCTCCGTCTCCGCGGCGTGGACCAAGTTTCAGGATGCGTGTGTAGCCACCTTGACGGTCTTCATAACGTGGGGCAATGTCATCAAACAGCTTCTGAATGGCATCCTTGCCTGTCTCAGCGTCGGCTACTTCTTTGCGGACAAAAGCAGCCACCTGACGGCGGGCATGAAGATCTCCACGCTTAGCGAGGGTGATCATTTTCTCAGCGATGGAACGCACATCTTTTGCTTTTGCTTCAGTGGTTTCAATGCGTTCATAAATAAACAGGTCCGTTACTAAATCGCGCAACAGAGCTTTGCGAGCGCCAGTTTTGCGTCCTAATTTTCGAGCCATCTTGCTTCCCCCCTTGTAGCAAATATTCTGCTCAACTTAGTTCAACATCTTTTATACAGACTTAATCATCTTTGCGCAAAGACAGTCCCAATTCGGCCAGTTTGGACTGCACTTCTTCCAAAGATTTTTTCCCGAGGTTGCGAACCTTCATCATGTCTTCTTCCGTTTTTTGGGTCAGCTCTTGAACGGTATTAATCCCCGCCCGTTTTAAGCAGTTATAGGAGCGTACCGATAAGTCGAGTTCTTCGATGGTCATTTCCAGTACTTTTTCTTTTTGATCTTCCTCTTTTTCAACCATAATTTCAGCTTCTTGCGCTTCATCTGTCAGGCCGATAAAAAGAGCGAGATGCTCTGACAAGATTTTGGCTCCCAGGCTGACTGCTTCTTCCGGGCGCAAACTGCCGTTTGTCCACACCTCTAAGGTGAGTTTGTCATAGTTGGTCACCTGACCCACACGGGTATTGGTTACCTGATAGTTCACTCTGGAGACGGGAGAATAAATCGAGTCAATGGCAATAACACCAATGGGGTGATCGGGGCGCTTATTCGCTTCCGCTGGAACATAACCCCGGCCCCGTCCTGCTGTGATTTTCATATGAAGTCTGGCACCTTCAGCCAGAGTGGCAATATGAAGGTCTGGGTTTAAAATTTCCACGTCACTGTCATGGCGAATATCGGCAGCGGTAACAACACCTTTTCCTTCCGCATCAATTTCCAGGGTTTTCTCCTCATCTGTATGAATCTTAAGGGCCAGCTGCTTAAGATTCAAAATGATTTCCGTCGTGTCTTCCACAACCCCTTCAATGGTGGAAAACTCATGCAAGACACCATCAATTTGAACCGTGCGGCAAGCGGCCCCCGGAAGTGAAGAGAGTAACACGCGACGCAAAGAGTTGCCCAGTGTGGTGCCATATCCTCTTTCCAATGGTTCCACTACAATCTTACCATAGGTGCCGTCCTCCGCCGTTTCTACCACTTCAACCCTCGGCTTTTCGATTTCTATCATCCAACGAACCCTCCTTCAAAACGCCAAATCGCCTGCAAGACACAATTCGCTTACCATTCCATTATGGCACAAACCAAGGCAATTTATACCATATACCGCCGATAAATGCTTGGACGGCCGGTTGCCAGTATCCTTGCCTCAGACGCGACGGCGTTTTGGCGGGCGACACCCGTTGTGCGGAATAGGTGTCACGTCTTTGATCGTGTTCACCTCAAGACCAGCAGCTTGAAGAGAACGGATAGCTGCTTCACGCCCGGCTCCAGGACCTTTAACCATCACTTCAACTTCTTTCATGCCATGTTCCATTGCTGATTTGGCCGCTGCTTCTGCTGCCATTTGTGCTGCAAAAGGCGTGCTTTTGCGTGATCCTTTAAACCCAACGTTACCGGCACTGGACCAAGCAATGGTGTTCCCGTGTTTGTCCGTAATGGTCACGATGGTATTGTTAAAAGTAGACTTAATATGGGCAATGCCAGATTCCACATTTTTACGGTCCCGACGTTTAACACGCGTTCTTGTTTTAGCCATAACCTAACCCTCCTTTAGATTTATTTTTTCTTGTTGGCCACCGTACGGCGAGGACCTTTGCGCGTGCGGGCATTGGTTTTGGTACGTTGACCGCGTACCGGCAATCCGCGGCGGTGACGGATGCCACGATAGCAGCCGATCTCGATTAAACGCTTGATGTTGAGGGACACTTCGCGGCGAAGATCCCCTTCAACAGTCAAGTTGCGGTCAATGTAGTCACGAATTTTAGCCGTTTCTTCTTCTGTCAGATCACGCACACGCGTATCTGGATTGACGCCGGTTTCCTGTAAAATTTTCTTGGCAGTGGAGCGGCCGATCCCATAAATGTAGGTTAAGGCGATTTCAACGCGCTTATCTCGGGGAATATCGACACCTGCAATACGTGCCATTTGACTGTACACCTCCTAGCCGTTGTTTTATCCTTGACGTTGTTTATGCTTTGGATTTTCACAAATGACCATAACGGTCCCTTTGCGGCGGATCACTTTGCATTTTTCACATATCGGTTTGACGGATGGTCTTACTTTCATGTTAAAACCTCCTTTTGTTGGCTAGAGCCTTGCCAAAAGCAAACAGGTTATTTGTAACGGTAAGTGATTCGACCACGGGTCAGGTCATAAGGAGATAATTCAACAGTCACTTTGTCTCCAGGCAAGATGCGAATGAAGTGCATTCTGATTTTTCCAGAGACATGGGCCAGCACCTTATGACCATTCTCTAATTCTACACGGAACATGGCATTGGGTAAAGGTTCGATCACAGTGCCTTCCATCTCAATCACATCTTCTTTGGCCATGGAATCACTCTCCTTTCTCCTCGTCGTTTAGGGTTTCTTTAAACTTGTTCAAAGCGAAGCGTAGTTTGCCATTTGTGACTCGCCCTGTTTCCTGGATGCTCTCTTTTACAACGGTTGCGACATGGCGACAAAGCTGAAGATGCTTGATGTTCTTTTTCTTGGGAGAGTCAAATTTGCGTTTGTTGCCATCGGCAATCAGCACAAAGCGCTCATCCAAAATTTTAATGACAATAGCATATTGTCCAGCATCTCTCCCACGCAGGATACGAACGACTTGGCCAATCTGGGGTAATGATTGTGAATCGGTCACAATGGGTCACCTACCCCTTAAAGTTTAGTCAGGATCTCATATCCTGTTTCCGTAATGGCTATGGTGTGCTCAAAATGAGCACAGTTTCGCTTGTCTTGGGTCACAACCGTCCAGTTATCATCTAAGGTGCGCACATGCCGGGTACCGGCATTGACCATCGGTTCGATGGCCAGTACCATGCCGGGTTTTAAGCGGGGTCCCCGGTTGGGCGGACCAAAGTTGGGGATCTGCGGATCTTCATGAAGCTTGGTGCCGATCCCGTGCCCCACATATTCCCGGACAATGGAGAAACCGGCGGCTTCCACATAGGTTTGAATCGCATGGGAAATGTTGGACAAGCGGGCACCGGGCTTTGCTTCAGCCAACCCTTTGTACAGCGATTGCTCCGTAATGGTGAGCAGACGCTGGTCCTCCTCACTGATTTTCCCAACCGGATACGTCCAGGCAGAGTCACCATGATAGCCTTTGAAATTGGCGCCCACATCAATGCTGATGATATCGCCTTCTTTTAGTTTGCGCTCCGACGGAATACCATGAACAAGTTCTTCGTTAACCGAGGTGCATATACTGCCAGGAAAGCCTCCATAACCTTTGAAGGAAGGCGTTGCTCCATGTGACCGAATCACTTTCTCCGCCAGGGCATCGAGCTCTTTGGTTGTAATCCCAGGTTCTATGACTTCTTGTAATGCTTGGTGCACCAGAGCTACAATACGCCCTGCTTCTCTCATAAGCTCAAGTTCTTGCTTGGATTTGGTGACAATCATGGTGTCTGACCTCTTAAAATCGTGGTGATGTCGCCAAATACCTGCTGAATGTCTTGCTCTCCGTTAACTGTGCGCAGATAACCTTTCTGCTTGTAGAAGTTAAGGAGTGGTTCTTGCTGCTTCAGGTTCACCTCAAGGCGTGTTTGAACCGTTTCTTCACTGTCATCATCACGCTGGTAGAGTGAACCTCCACACCTGTCGCACACACCTTCTTGCTTCGGAGGGTTGAATAACACGTGGTAAGTGGCACCACAATCACGACAAATGCGCCGGCCGGTCAAGCGTTTCAACAATGTTTCCTGGGCCACTTCAATATAAATCACATGATCCAATTTCCGGCCGGATTTTGCCAATATATCATCCAATGCTTCTGCTTGAGCCACGGTACGGGGGAAACCGTCAAGCAAAAAGCCTTGTTTACAATCATCTTTGGCTAATCGTTCTTTAACAATACCTATGGTGACTTCATCAGGGACCAGTTCCCCCCGGTCCATATAGGCTTTAGCCTCCCGACCGAGCGGGGTTCCGTCTTTGATGGCACCGCGGAACATATCACCCGTCGAAATATGCGGAATGCCAAAGGTGTCAACAATCTTTTCCGCCTGGGTTCCCTTTCCGGCCCCCGGCAAACCCATGAGTACAAGATTCATCAAACCCCTCCACATACTAAAGATGGTTTATTTAATAAACCCTTTATAGTGGCGCTTCACCAGCTGGCTGTTGACCTGCTTCATGGTCTCTAAAGCCACGCCGACCACAATTAAGAGCGCTGTACCTCCGATGGTCACCGTAGGAGGCAGGTTGGCCAGGGCTGAGAAAAAGACAGGTAAAATAGACACAGCTGCCAAGAATAGGGCGCCAGCCAGTGTGATGCGGTTTAAGATGCGTGTCAGATAGGTAGATGTTGTTTTGCCGGGACGAATGCCAGGGATATAGCCGCCATGCTTCTTCATGTTTTCCGCTATCTGTATAGGGTTGATTTGCACAAACGTATAGAAATAGGTGAAACCAATGATCAGAATCACGTAGAAAAACATCCCAATCGGGCTGGTATAGTCAAAATGATTAATCACCCAATCCGCTATGGGGTTTCCGGCAAAAAACATGGCTATTGTTGGCGGGAAGAAGATTAAGGACATGGCAAAGATGACCGGAATCACCCCTGCGGCATTAACCTTCAGCGGGATATGGGTGGATTGCCCACCATACATGCGCCGTCCGACCACGCGCTTGGCATATTGGACCGGAATTTTGCGCACACCTTGTTGAATATAGATCACGCCAGCCACAACGGCTAACACAACCAAGGCCAGAATGACCACTTTGAGAACACCAAAGAAAATGTTGGCTCCTTCACCAAACTCACTGAGATAAATTTGATTCAAGCTACTCGGTATGGCTGCCACAATTCCAGCAAAGATCAAGATGGAGATACCGTTGCCAATGCCTTTCTCGGTAATTTGTTCACCCAGCCACATCAGGAAAGTGGTGCCTGCTGTTAAAATCACGGCAATATACAAATAGGTGCCCAAACCGGGGTTGACCACGAGGCCAGGAAACAAGTTGTTAAAGCCAATGGACATCCCAATGGCCTGAACAAAGGCGAGTACGACAGTGCCATAACGGGTAACCTGAGCCAGTTTACGCCGTCCGGCTTCCCCTTCCCGGGCCCATTGGGCAAACTTAGGAATCACGTCCATGGTTAACAGTTGCACAATAATGGAGGCCGTAATATACGGCATGACCCCCATGGCAAAAATGGAGAAACGCTCCAGGGCTCCCCCGCCTAAAATGCTGATAATCCCCAACACATTGGCTTGGTCATACAGATTGATCACATTGGGATTAACGTTGGGTACGGGGATAAAAGCCCCGATGCGAAAGATAATTAACACCAGCAGGGTAAAGATGATTTTGCGCCGAAGGTCTTCCACTTTCATAATGTTGGAGATTGTGGCAAACATTAAATCACCTCAGTTTTTCCACCGGCAGCTTCAATTTTTTCGATGGCGGATTGGGAGAATTTGTTGGCTTTCACCGTTAACTTCACCTTAAGCTCGCCGTCGCCCAGGATTTTAAGGCCATCTTTTAAGTTTTTAACGATACCGATTTCTTTTAGCAGCTCAGGTGTAACAGTAGTGCCTTCTTCAAAGCGGTTGAGCGTCTCCAGATTAACAATGGCATACTCTTTGCGGGTCGGGTTGTTAAACCCTCGCTTGGGCAAGCGGCGGTATAATGGCATTTGACCACCTTCAAAGCCAGGACGAACGCCTCCACCCGCACGGGCCTTTTGCCCTTTTGTTCCGCGACCTGCTGTCTTACCCATGCCGCTGCCAATGCCTCGGCCGACACGTTTACGTGCTTTGCGAGATCCAGGTGCTGGTTTCAATTCATGCAGTTTCACAACGATACACCTCCTCTGTGCTCAGTGGCTGTTTTATTGCTCCACTTCTTCGACTTCAACCAAATGGCTCACTTTATTGATCATGCCGCGGATGGCAGGATTATCTTGATGCACCACAGTTTGATGGCGTTTTTTGAGTCCTAAAGCTTCAATAGTCTTCCGTTGATCGGGTTTACGACCTATCACACTGCGTTTGAGGGTGATCGCCAATTTTTTTGCCATCTGTTCTCCCTCCTTATCCTAACAGTTCCTCAACGGTCTTACCCCGTAGTCTGGCTACTTCTTCAGCTGTTTTGAGGCGCTGCAAGCCTTCAAAGGTAGCCCGGACCATATTAATGGCATTGGAGCTGCCCAGTGATTTGGTCAAGATATCTTGTACGCCAGCCAGTTCCAAAACGGCACGGACAGGACCCCCGGCAATAACTCCCGTACCTTTTGAGGCAGGTTTCATCAGCACTTTTCCGGCACCGTGATGACCGATGATTTCATGGGGAATGGTGGATTTAACAATAGGCACTTTAATCAAATTTTTCTTCGCTGCTTCAATTCCTTTGCGGATCGCATCCGGTACCTCACCTGCTTTACCTAAGCCGAAACCAACATGGCCATTGCGGTCTCCTACCACAACCAGTGCACTAAACCGGAAGCGACGGCCACCTTTAACCACTTTGGCCACACGCTTAATGGCGACGACTTTTTCTTCCAGTTCTAGTTTATTAGGGTCGATCTGCATGTTTTTCCCTCCTTTGAACATTAGAATTGCAAACCACCTTCGCGAGCAGCATCAGCCAGTGCTTTGACACGGCCATGATAGAGGTAGCCGCCGCGATCGAATACGACCTTTTGGTATCCTTTTTCGATCGCACGCTTGGCCAGCAAGGCACCTACCTGCTGAGCTGCTTCTATATTACCGCCATACTCAATCTTATCGCGCAACTCTTTATCTAAAGTGGAAGCCGAGACAAGTGTTCTTCCTTCCATATCATCGATGAGCTGGGCATAGATATGTTTCGTAGACCGGAACACATTCAGGCGTGGACGTTCCGGTGTCCCGAACACTTTGCGTCTCACCCGGGCATGGCGCTTTTTACGCGCTTTATTTTTGTCCACTTTTGTGATCATGGCTTACCCTCCTTTACTTACCTGTCTTACCTTCTTTACGGCGAACATGCTCTCCTTCATAGCGAATCCCTTTGCCTTTATAAGGCTCGGGTTCACGCACAGCGCGTATCTTGGCGGCCACAGCACCGACACGCTCTTTGTCAATGCCTTTTACTGTGATTTTGGTTTGGGAAGGAACCTCGATCTCAATGCCTTTTTCAGGCACAATCTCAACGGGATGAGAGTAACCCACGTTTAGCACCAGCTTATTGCCGCTTTTTTGGGCACGGTATCCAACCCCAACAAGTTCCAGGCTTTTTTCATATCCCTTGGTCACACCCTCCACCATGTTGGCAATCAGTGAACGGGTCGTGCCATGCAGGGATTTGTGCAGCTTATCGTCAGAAGGTCTTTCAACGACCACTTGATTGTCTTCAACACTAATTTGCATATCAGGATGAAATTGGCGGGAAAGTTCACCCTTCGGTCCTTTGACGGTCACTTCATTACCGTTAACCTTAACCTCTACCCCATCTGGGATTTGGACCGGCTTTATGCCAATGCGTGACATAAAAACACCTCCGTTTCTGCTCTGTGTTTACCAGACGTAAGCGATAACCTCGCCGCCTACATTTTGCCGGCGTGCTTCTTTGTCAGTCATGACACCTTTGGATGTGGAGATAATCGCAATGCCCAAACCGCCCAAAACGCGGGGAAGTTCATGACTTTTAACGTAGACGCGCAAGCCTGGTTTACTAATCCGTTTCAATCCGGTGATGACCCGTTCATTGTTCGGTCCGTATTTTAGATAGATACGGATAATCCCTTGTTTGTTATCTTCAATATATTCCGCATCACGAATAAATCCTTCGCGCTTTAAAATCTCCGCAATTTGCTTTTTCAGATTAGAAGCCGGTACTTCTATATATTCGTGACGAACAGCATTTGCGTTGCGAATACGTGTCAGCATATCAGCAATAGGATCTGTCATTGCCATTCCAAATTACCTCCTTCCTTCCCAAGCTCGGGATTACCAACTTGCTTTTTTCACACCAGGAATTTGACCTTTGTAGGCCAATTCACGGAAACAGATACGGCACAACCTAAATTTACGGTAAACCGAATGGGGGCGGCCGCAACGCTCACAACGGGTGTAAGCACGCACTTTAAATTTCGGCTTCCGCTTGGCTTTGGCGATCATGGATTTTTTGGCCACTTTGTTGATTCCCTCCTTCTGTCACGTGTTTGAGATTTAACGGGATCTGCCGCTACATTTCTCCGTTGTTTACTTTCTGAAAGGCATACCCATTTCATCAAGCAAGGCTCTGCATTCTTCATCCGTTTGGGCTGTGGTCACAATCACCACATCCATGCCGCGCACTTTGTCAATTTTATCGTAGTCGATCTCAGGAAAAATCAGTTGTTCTTTCAAACCTAACGTGTAGTTTCCCCGTCCGTCAAAGGATTTAGGGGATACGCCTCTAAAGTCACGCACCCGGGGCAAAGCAACATTAAACAGTTTATCCAGGAAGTGATACATCCGTTCCCCGCGCAGGGTCACTTTGGCACCGATAGGCATCCCTTCGCGAATTTTAAAACCGGCAATGGACTTTTTGGCGCGGGTAATCACCGGCTTTTGGCCTGTGATGGCTTGAAGGTCAGCAACAGCGCCGTCCAGCACCTTGGGGTTGTGAGCTGCTTCTCCAATTCCCATGTTGATCACAACTTTTTCAATCTTAGGCACTTGCATGACGTTTTTATAATTAAACTTTTGCATGAGCGCAGGAACGACTTCATTGCGGTATTTTTCCAGCAATCTTGCTGCCATGAGTGACAACCTCCTTTCAAACTCCATTATTTATCCAATGGCTCACCGGACTTTTTGGCGATGCGTACTTTTTTGCCGTTTTCCAGCACTTTGTACCCCACGCGGGTTGGCTCGCCTGTTTTCGGATCGAGCGGCATCACATTGGAAACATGAATGGGCGCTTCTTGGGTAATAATGCCCCCTTGGGGATTGGCCTGATTGGGTTTTTGATGTTTTTTGACCAGATTAACCCCTTCAACCAAAACACGGTTTTTGCGGGGATAAGCGGCAATGACGCGCCCCTTCTTTCCTTTGTCTTTACCGGCAATCACCATGACGATATCGTCTTTTTTGACATGCATCTGTTGTGCACCTCCTACCTGTCAATCTCAGGTTGTGATCGTTCCATCCCTTTTATCGCTTTCTCACTTAAAGCACCTCAGGGGCAAGGGAAATAATTTTCATAAAGTCTTTGTCACGCAGCTCACGAGCCACTGGGCCGAAAATACGTGTGCCGCGGGGACTTTTATCATCACGTACGATGACGGCAGCATTTTCATCAAAGCGAATATAAGATCCGTCCTTGCGGCGAACACCTTTTTTGGAGCGCACAACGACTGCTTTGACCACATCACCTTTTTTAACAACGCCTCCGGGTGTTGCATCCTTCACCGAGCAGACAATCATATCTCCGATATTGGCATATTTGCGACCGGAACCACCAAGCACTTTGATGCACAAGAGTTCTCTTGCTCCGGTATTGTCAGCCACTTTCAAACGAGTCTCTTGTTGAATCATCCTAAGACCTCCTCTCTGCTAAGCCATTTCGTTAGGAAAGGCGAGTGAATCCTTAAATGATGACACCTTCTTCGACGATTTCAACCAGACGCCAACGCTTCTCTTTGGACAGCGGACGAGTTTCCATGATTTTTACAATGTCGCCCACTTTAGCCTGATTGTGTTCATCATGGGCTTTATATTTTTTAGTGTATTTCACACGCTTTTTGTACAGCGGGTGCATTTTGTACGTTTCAACAGCGACCGTAATGGTTTTGTCCATTTTATCACTGACGACTCTTCCGATTTGAACTTTGCGTCGATTACGTTCTGCCATCTTGCAACCCCCTTTCGATTATTTGGAGTTAATGCCCAGTTCCCTTTCGCGCAACACAGTTTTTGCTCGGGCAATGTCTTTGCGTACCTGACGAATGCGTGCCGTATTGTCCAGTTGTCCTGTTGCCAATTGAAAACGAAGGTTAAACAACTCTTCCTTTAAAGCAGCAATTTTTTGCTCGATTTCGGCCGTGGTCATGTTACGGAATTCGCTAGCTTTCATTGTGCTCACCACCCACACCTTCACGTTTGACAAACTTCGTTTTGATCGGAAGTTTGTGTGAGGCTAATCTTAAAGCTTCACGGGCAACTTCTTCAGGCACGCCGGCCAGTTCAAACATCACTTTGCCAGGTTTGACAACAGCAACCCATCCTTCCGGAGAACCTTTACCGGAACCCATGCGCACCTCCAACGGCTTCTTCGTGTAGGGCTTGGATGGGAAAATCTTGATCCATACCTTACCGCCACGTTTGATATAGCGTGTCATGGCCACACGGGCAGCTTCAATTTGGCGGTTGGTGATCCAGGCAGGCTCAAGAGCTTGCAAGCCGTATTCGCCGAAGGTAACTTCTGTGCCGCCTTTGGCGCGCCCTTTCATTCTGCCGCGATGCTCTTTACGGTATTTAACACGTTTCGGCATTAGCATGATTATTGACCTCCTTCCGCTCTCTTCTTTCTCTTTTGAGGCAGAACTTCTCCACGGTAAATCCATACTTTGACGCCAATTTTTCCGTAAGTGGTGTCCGCTTCAGCGGTACCATAGTCAATATCCGCACGCAAGGTATGCAATGGAACTGTTCCTTCGCTATAACCTTCACTGCGGGCGATGTCTGCACCACCCAAACGACCGCTCACCATCGTTTTGATCCCTTTAGCCCCGGCACGCATGGTGCGTTGAATCGCTTGTTTCATAGCCCGTCTGAAGGAGATCCGGTTTTCGATCTGACGGGCAATGTTTTCGGCCACGAGTTTAGCATCAAGATCAGGCTGCTTGATTTCGCTGATATTTAAATGAACCCGTTTGCCCGTCATTTTAT
The DNA here is from genome assembly GCF_014644735.1 of Caldalkalibacillus thermarum. NCBI lineage: Bacteria > Bacillati > Bacillota > Bacilli > Caryophanales > Bacillaceae > Caldalkalibacillus > Caldalkalibacillus thermarum. Next base: position 28,518 of record NZ_BMKZ01000012.1, read on the forward strand.
TTAAAGCTTTTCTTAACGCTTCAACTTCGGAGCCGCCTTTACCGATCACCATTCCAGGCTTAGCCGTATGAATCGTAATGTTAACGCGGTTGGCTGCACGCTCAATTTCAATGGTAGAGACAGCCGCGTCTTTTAATCTCTCTTCAATGTAGTTGCGAATCTTAAGGTCTTCATGCAAGTAGTCGGCATATTCTTTCTCGGCATACCATCTAGATTCCCAGTCACGGATAATGCCGATTCTGAGGCCCTTTGGACTTACTTTTTGACCCACGCATTAACCCTCCTTCTTTTCAGTCAATACAACGGTAATGTGGCTCGTACGCTTATTTATCCTGCTTGCACGCCCCATGGCACGCGGGCGGAAGCGTTTCAAAGTCGGACCTTCGTCACAATAGATTTTGCTGATCACCAGATTGTCGGGATCCATGTTATAGTTATGCTCTGCATTGGCAACCGCCGATTTTAACAGTTTTTCCACCACCGGGGATGCTGCTTTGGGTGTGTGTCTTAAAATGGCGATTGCTTCTCCGACCTCTTTCCCCCGGATCAAGTCGATCACAAGGCGAACTTTGCGAGGAGCAATCCGCACGTATCTGGCTACTGCTCTTGCTTCCACGAGTCATAACCTCCCCTCATGCTTAGCGCTTCGTTTTCTTGTCGTCACCCGCATGGCCCTTAAATGTGCGGGTTGGCGCAAATTCTCCAAGCTTGTGGCCGACCATATCTTCTGTAATGTAAACCGGAACATGTTTGCGTCCATCATAAACGGCAATGGTGTGTCCGACAAACTCAGGAAAAATCGTAGAACGTCTGGACCAGGTTTTGATCACTTTCTTTTCGTTTTTTTCATTCAGCTCTTTAATCTTTTTCATTAAGTGGTCATCGACAAAAGGTCCTTTTTTTAAGCTGCGACCCATAGAAATGGTCCCTCCCTTCAAACACTGCTTTTTAAGTTCTTATTTTTTCCGACGGCGAATAATATACTTGTCAGACGGATGATTTTTCTTGCGTGTCTTATAACCCAGTGTTGGCTTGCCCCAAGGCGTCATTGGTGACTTCCGTCCAATTGGCGCTTTACCTTCACCACCACCATGCGGGTGATCAACCGGGTTCATGGCAGATCCACGCACAGTTGGACGTCTTCCCAGCCAACGGGCACGGCCTGCTTTACCAATGCGCACAAGCTCATGATCAACGTTACCCACTTGACCGATCGTGGCCCGGCATTCCTTGCGGATCATGCGCACTTCTCCTGAATTCAGGCGGACAATCGCATAATCTCCATCTCTACCAAGCAGCTGGGCTTCCGTACCAGCAGCACGAACCAGCTGGCCGCCTTTACCAGGCTTCAGTTCGATATTGTGAATCACCGTACCGACAGGAATGTTTTCCAAAGGCAAGGCATTGCCCACTTTAATGTCCGCTTGCGGGCCAGATTCAATGATGTCACCTACTTTTAGCCCTTTGGGATGAATAATATAGCGCTTTTCACCATCGAAATAGTGAATAAGAGCAATGTTTGCTGAACGGTTAGGATCATATTCAATGGTAGCCACTCGGCCGGGAATGCCATCTTTATCCCGTTTGAAGTCAATAATCCGGTATTTGCGTTTATGACCACCGCCTCTGTGACGAGTGGTAATCCGCCCTTGGTTGTTGCGTCCCGCTTTTTTGGTTAACGGGGCTAGCAAGGATTTTTCAGGCTGGTCGGTCGTAATCTCTTCAAATGTGGAAACGGTCATGTTACGGCGACCAGGGGAAGTTGGTTTGTATTTTTTTATACCCATCCTTAAGTCCTCCTTTCATCTTGTTGACTTAAGCACCTTCAAAGAACTCTAATGGTTTGCTGTCCTCAGAGAGCTGGACAATCGCTTTTTTACGGCGAGGTGTAAACCCGCTGAACCGACCAAAACGCTTCGGTTTTTTCTTCATATTAATGGTGTTCACCTTGACTACTTTAACGTCAAAAATTTGCTCCACAGCTTTCTTAATTTCCGTCTTGTTAGCTTTAACGTCCACTTCAAACACGTATTTTTTTTGTTCCATCAAATCAGTGGAGCGCTCAGTAATGATCGGCCGCTTAATAATGTCGCGAGGGTCTTTCATTATTGAAACACCTCCTCCACTTTGGCTACCGCATCCTTAGTGATGATCAAGGTGTCGTGGGCTAAAACATCCAGCACATTAATGCCTTCGGCGGTGACAAATGTGACACCCGGAATGTTGCGGCTGGATAAAGCGACGTTGTCATCATAGTTATCAGTCACAATTAACGCTTTGCGGTTCACATCTAAATTTTTGAGGATGTTGACCATTTCTTTTGTTTTGGGTTTCTCCAGCGTCAACTGGTCCAACACCTTGATTTCATCGTTTTTCACTTTGGATGACAGAGCCGATTTAATTGCTAAGCGGCGAACTTTTTTCGGAAGTTTATAGCCGTACTTGCGCGGTGTAGGCCCAAACACAACGCCACCGCCAACCCATTGCGGCGCGCGGATGGAACCGTGACGGGCACGTCCAGTCCCTTTTTGTCTCCAGGGTTTGCGTCCACCGCCCCGAACAGCAGCACGGTTTTTAGTGGCATGTGTGCCGGCTCTCATGGAGGCGCGCTGCATTACAACTGCATCATGAAGCACATATTGGTTAGGCTCAATGCCAAAAACACTGTCTGCCAGTTCAATCTCACCGACTATAGAGCCGTTTTGATTGTATAGGGTTACTTTAGGCATGATGTTTCCTCCTTTCATCCGAACATTAACCATTATGCCTTGACAGAAGACCGAACCATGACATAGCTGTTTTTAGGCCCGGGCACGGAACCTTTCACCAACAGCAGGTTACGTTCAGGATCCACTTTAATCACTTTAAGTTTTTGAATGGTCACCCGGTCACCGCCCATGCGTCCAGGTAATGGACGACCTTTGAAAACACGCATCGGATCGATAGCACCCAAGGAACCAGGACCGCGGTGATAACGGGAACCGTGTGACATTGGTCCGCGGGAAAATCCATGGCGTTTAATTGCACCTTGGAATCCTTTCCCCTTAGATGTCCCAGTCACATCTACATATTCTCCGTCTTTAAAAATATCGACTTTCACTTCCTGACCAACTTCATATTGATCTAAATCTACGCCACGAATTTCTTTAATGTAGCGCTTAGGTGTAGTGTTTGCTTTAGCAGCATGCCCTCTTTCGGGACGGTTGGCACGGTGTGCCTTTTTATCTTCGAACCCAAGCTGAATGGCTTCGTAGCCGTCATTTTCCTGGGTTTTCTTTTGCATGACCACACACGGACCAGCTTGGATAACCGTTACAGGAATAAGCGTCCCGTCTTCTGCAAACACTTGGGTCATGCCCAGTTTTTTACCTAAGATACCCTTGGTCATGAAGTCCACCTCCTAATCATATTCTCAGCTCTTATTTTACTCGCTTGTGTGAACCATTTCCTATCAGTCGTCTTTATATCTATCCGCCGCTTTTAACGGATATGTTACAATTTGATTTCAATATCAACACCGCTCGGCAGATCCAGGCGCATCAGAGAATCTACGGTTTGCGGCGTGGGATTTAAAATGTCAATCAAACGCTTGTGAGTTCTCATTTCGAATTGCTCACGGGAATCTTTGTACTTGTGCACAGCACGCAAAATGGTGTAGACCGTTTTTTCAGTCGGCAGCGGAATCGGGCCGGAAACCTCAGCTCCGGAACGCTTGGCCGTGTCTACGATTTTCTCTGCAGACTGATCCAGAATTCTGTGATCATAAGCTTTCAAGCGGATTCTGATTTTTTGTTTTGCCATTTTTGTCCCTCCTTTTCGCCCAATTTAAAATCAGACCTACTCTGCAGAAATTATCCGACACCTCCCATGGCAAAGGGGCCGGGTGTGTCGGTAACCTCCTGCTTCATCGCACCCTTAAAAACCAACAAATCTTATTATACCGAATGATTAAAGGGGACGCAAGCAAAAATCCAAGCTTCTCCTGTCTGGCACTTGACTATCTTATAATAAATAAAAGTAAAATGCAAGGCACAACTCTTTTGGGGGACTTGGAAGATACAGGGTATAAGCAGATCAGGATATGAAAATAAACCATGATAACACAATATGTCTCACAAAAAAGAGGCTATTGGCCGGATCACCAATAGCCTCTTTAATTTTACGCTATTTCAGACTTGTGTCTGCAATTACTCAATGATTTCAGTAACGGCACCGGCACCTACAGTGCGTCCACCTTCACGGATCGCAAAGCGAGTACCGTCTTCAATAGCGATCGGAGAGATCAATTCAACTTCCATTTCTACGTTGTCCCCAGGCATAACCATTTCTACGCCTTCGGGCAACTTGATGATGCCGGTTACGTCAGTGGTGCGGAAGTAGAATTGAGGACGGTAGTTAGAGAAGAATGGAGTGTGACGTCCACCTTCTTCCTTGCTCAACACGTAAACTTGGCATTTGAATTTTTTGTGTGCTTTTACGGTGCCGGGTTTAATCAATACTTGGCCGCGCTCTACTTCATCACGGTTGACACCACGCAACAGGGCACCGATGTTGTCACCAGCTTGAGCTTCGTCAAGAATTTTACGGAACATCTCTACACCGGTAACAGTGGTTTTCTTAGGCTCATCTCTCAAACCAAGAATTTCTACTTCGTCACCCACTTTAACAACACCGCGCTCAACACGGCCAGTAGCAACGGTTCCGCGGCCAGTGATGGAGAACACGTCCTCAACCGGCATCAGGAACGGTTTATCCACATCACGTTCAGGTGTCGGGATATATTCGTCTACAGCATCCATTAATTCAAGGATTTTTTGAGCCCATTCACCAGTAGGATCTTCCAGTGCTTTTAAAGCAGATCCTTTAATGACAGGCACGTTGTCCCCGTCGAATTCGTATTCGTTGAGCAGGTCACGCACTTCCATTTCAACAAGCTCCAGCAATTCTTCGTCGTCAACCATATCACATTTGTTCAGGAAGACAACGATAGCAGGTACGCCGACCTGACGGGACAACAGAATGTGCTCACGAGTTTGGGGCATCGGGCCGTCGGCAGCAGATACAACCAGGATGGCACCGTCCATTTGAGCAGCACCGGTGATCATGTTTTTAACATAGTCAGCGTGACCCGGGCAGTCTACGTGAGCATAGTGACGTTTGTCTGTTTCATACTCAACGTGTGCAGTAGAAATGGTGATTCCGCGCTCGCGCTCTTCAGGTGCTTTGTCGATGGCATCATAGGCTTGAGCTTGAGCTTTACCGGTTTGAGCCAATACAGTGGTAATGGCAGCAGTTAAGGTTGTTTTACCATGGTCAACGTGACCAATCGTACCAACGTTGACGTGCGGCTTGGTACGTTCGAACTTTTCTTTAGCCATTATGATGTTCCTCCTTTAATTAAGAGAATTATTTTTTAAGTTTTTAAGTATGGGATTTTATAGGAGTTAAGAAAGGATTCATCACCATGTGGTGATCCAGCTGAATCCTTTCTTAGCTTACAACATGATAACTGGGCTTGACAATAGCTGTGCCTGTTATGCTTTTGATTTTTCCACAATGGCATCAGCAATGTTCTTGGGTGCCTCTTCGTAGTGATCAAAGACCATCGTGTATGTGCCGCGCCCTTGTGTTTTGGAACGCAATGTGGTAGCATAGCCAAACATTTCAGACAAGGGCACCATCGCTCTGATCACCTGGGCGTTGCCGCGAGTATCCATTCCTTCTACCCGTCCGCGGCGGGCGTTAATGTCACCCATGACATCACCCATGTATTCTTCAGGCACAACGACTTCCACTTTCATAATGGGTTCGAGCAAAACAGGATTACATTTTTTAGCTGCTTCTTTCAAAGCCATGGAAGCGGCGATTTTGAAGGCCATCTCACTGGAGTCCACATCATGGTAACTTCCATCAAAGAGTGTAGCCCTCAAGTCAACCATAGGATAACCGGCTAACACACCGTTTTGCATTGCCTCTTCAATACCTTGCTGTACGGCAGGAATGTACTCTTTAGGCACAACCCCACCAACAATTTTGTTGACGAATTCGAAGCCTTGTCCTCTCTCAAGCGGTTCAAATTCAATCCAAACGTGGCCGTATTGACCGCGTCCACCAGACTGACGGATGAACTTGCCTTCCACTTTAGCTGATGTGGTAAAGGTTTCTTTATAGGCCACTTGCGGATTCCCGACATTGGCCTCAACTTTAAACTCCCGCTTGAGACGGTCGACAATGATATCCAAGTGCAGCTCGCCCATACCGGCAATCGTGGTTTGGCCGGTTTCTTCATCGGTTTCGGTACGGAATGTGGGGTCTTCTTCGGCCAGCTTAGCCAAAGCAATGGCCATCTTTTCTTGGTCCGCCTTGGTCTTAGGCTCAATCGCCAGTTTAATGACGGGCTCTGGGAAGGTCATGGACTCCAGGATAACCGGATTTTTCTCATCACACAATGTATCCCCTGTTGTCGTATCTTTCAACCCCACAGCAGCGGCAATGTCTCCGGCGTAAACTTCGGAGATTTCTTCGCGGTGGTTGGCATGCATTTGCAGGATACGCCCAATCCGCTCCCGTTTGCCCTTCGTGGAGTTAAGCACGTAAGAACCAGATTTCAGCGTACCAGAGTAAACACGGAAGAACGTCAATTTACCCACATAAGGATCGGACATGATTTTGAAAGCTAAAGCAGCGAAAGGTGCGTTGTCATCAGCCTCACGGGTCACCTCCTCCTTGCTGTCCGGCAGCTCCCCTTTAATGGCCGGAATATCCAGCGGAGAAGGCAGATAATCAACAACACCATCTAACAAGAGTTGTACCCCTTTATTCTTATAAGAGGAACCACAGAACACGGGATAAAACTCCAGGTTACATGTCCCCTTGCGTAATGCCGCTTTGATTTCTTCAACCGTCAGCTCTTCACCTTCAAGATATTTCATCATTAATTCTTCATCGGTTTCAGCTACGGTTTCAAGCAGGTAGGTGCGCCATTCTTCAGCTAATTCCTTATACTCGTCGGGGATCTCACGGGCCTCACTGCGTGTACCCAGATCATCCAGGTAGTAGTAGGCTTTCATAATGACTAAGTCAATAATCCCCTGAAAGGTATCTTCTGCTCCGATGGGAAGCTGAACAGGAACAGGCTTAGCTTGCAGGCGCTCCTCCAAACTTTTGACAGACGCCAGAAAATCGGCACCTACAGCGTCCATTTTATTGACATAGACAATGCGGGGCACATGATAGGTGGTCGCCTGGCGCCAAACCGTCTCCGTTTGCGGTTCAACACCGCTTTTAGCATCCAGAATAGCGACCGCTCCATCTAATACGCGCAGGGAGCGTTCAACTTCAACGGTGAAATCGACGTGCCCAGGTGTATCGATAATATTGATCCGGTGACCCTTCCATTGCGCAGTGGTGGCAGCAGAGGTGATCGTAATCCCGCGCTCTTGTTCTTGTTCCATCCAGTCCATTGTTGCCGCACCCTCATGAACTTCTCCGATTTTGTGTGTGCGGCCGGTATAGAACAAGATGCGCTCGGTCGTGGTTGTTTTCCCTGCGTCAATATGGGCCATAATCCCGATATTGCGCGTCTTTTCTAAGGAGAACTCCCTAGGCATACCTTCTTCTCCTTTCTGAACAATGTAGCCTCAACTTACCAGCGATAGTGGGCAAAAGCTCGGTTGGCTTCAGCCATTTTATGCGTATCTTCACGTTTCTTAACCGCAGCACCCGTGTTATTCGCTGCATCAATAATTTCGGCAGCCAAGCGTTCCTCCATGGTTTTCTCCCCGCGCAGACGGGCATAGTTGACAATCCAGCGCAAACCTAAAGAAATGCGTCGTTCAGGGCGCACTTCAACTGGCACTTGATAGTTGGCACCACCCACACGGCGCGCTTTAACTTCCAAAACAGGCATCACATTCTTTAACGCCTGCTCAAAGACTTCCATCGGGTCTTTACCTGTGCGCTCACGGACAATATCGAAGGCACGGTAAAGAATACGTTCAGCTTTCCCTTTTTTCCCGTCTTTCATAATGCGGTTGATTAAGCGGGTAACCAGTTTGCTGTTATAGATTGGATCAGGTAGTACGTCTCGGCGTGGCACAGGACCTTTGCGAGGCATCGTGTCTCCCTCCTTTTTGACCATTTTTGTGTTGGATAGCAGCGGCTTAAGCCGCGCCATCCGATCCTTCTCACCTTTGTCGTGATTCCTTTGTCTTTTAACCTATCAGCTGGATAATCAATCAATGCTCTTATTTCTTCGGACGCTTCGTTCCGTATTTGGAACGGCCTTGTTTGCGGTCTTGAACACCAGCAGTATCCAAAGCCCCGCGAATAACACAACGCTGTGCTCCTGCAAGTTGTGGCCGATACCAGGGATATATGCGGTAACCTCAATGCCGTTGGTTAAACGTACACGGGCATACTTACGCAGAGCAGAGTTTGGTTTTTTAGGCGTCATGGTGCCTACACGTGTACATACCCCGCGCTTTTGAGGTGAACTCAAGTCAATTTGTTCTTTGCGGAAACTGTTGTAACCTTTTTGCAAAGCAGGTGATTTGGACTTGGTCACTTTTACTTTACGACCTTTGCGTACGAGCTGGTTAATTGTTGGCATATTTACACCTCCTTCCAATTCATGCACACAGATCCGGGTGGTTCATCCTGGATAAAAGTAAAGTTTTTGTTCAGGCACAATGGCCTGAACAAAAACATGCTGTCCATTACTTTTCGATGACCACACTGCTTGCGCCAACATCAATGCCGCACACTTTGCCAAGTTTGCGCATGGAATCAACATAACTCACGGGGACTTGATGGTTTTCACACGCCGCTTTGATACGGGAAATCAACTGTGGGTCAGCATCTTGGGCGATGATCACCTCTTTGGCTTCTCCCCGCTCAACCGCTTTTAACGTTTGCTTTAAACCCACTTTCACTTTTTGTGCCTGCTTCACTTTTTCATAAGACATAAGCATCCTCCAAAGCGACAGGACTTTCTGACACACAGTTGATATAATATCATCCTCGACTTTGCCTGTCAATATCATTTTTCCACGGCAACAGGTTCATCCTGGTTCACTTCGGGTGTTTGCTTTTCCTGATCTTTAGCTTTTTGTTGCTCCTCCGCATGAACCACTTTGGTCAAGCGGTATCGGGCCATGCCCGTGCCAGCCGGAATCAGCTTGCCGATGATCACATTCTCTTTCAAGCCCAAGAGCGGATCACGTTTTCCTTTGATCGCTGCATCAGTCAAGACACGCGTCGTTTCCTGGAAGGAAGCAGCGGACAGGAAGGAGTCCGTTTCAAGGGATGCTTTGGTAATGCCCAGCAGAACGGGCCTTGCAGTGGCCGGACGCCCGCCTTGGGCAAACATTTTGGTATTCGCATCTTCATACTCGTGGACATCAATCATGGCTCCCGGAAGGAGATCCGTATCGCCCGGGTCGATGACCCGCACTTTGCGCAGCATCTGGCGGACCATCACTTCAATATGTTTGTCGCCGATCTCAACCCCTTGCATGCGGTACACTTTTTGGACCTCTTTCAAGAGATAGGTTTGCACGCCCCGTACACCTTGTACTTTAAGCAGTTCCTTCGGATCAACGGAACCTTCGGTCAAGTCTTGACCGGCGACTACTTTGTCACCAACACTCACCTTGAGGCGGGAACCGTACGGGACAGGATAACTGCGTGCTTCCACTTCACCTTGGACCACAATTTCACGGTGGTCTTTCACTTCTTTGATCTCGATCACTTCACCGTCCACTTCAGAGATTACCGCTTGACCTTTTGGATTACGGGCCTCAAACAACTCTTGCACCCGGGGCAAACCTTGGGTAATGTCATCGCCGGCAACACCACCCGTGTGGAAGGTGCGCATGGTCAGCTGAGTACCTGGTTCACCGATGGACTGGGCAGCAATAATACCCACAGCCTCACCGATTTCAACCAAGTTTCCAGTGGCCAGGTTGCGTCCGTAACACTTCTGACAAACGCCGTGTCTTGTGCGGCAAGTAAAGACGCTGCGAATCCGTACTTTGGTAATGCCGGCCTGTTCAATTTTGGCGGCAATATCCTCTGTTATCATTTCATTGGGACGAACCAGCACTTCGCCGGTTTCCGGATGCTTCACCGTCTCAAAAGCCAAGCGGCCCACAATCCGTTCAGTGAGCGATTCGATCACTTCCCGGCCGTCTTGCAAGGCGGTGACATCCACACCCTGGTCTGTTCCGCAATCGGCTTCGCGCACAATCACATCCTGGGCCACATCGACCAGTCGGCGTGTCAGGTAACCGGAGTCTGCTGTCTTCAACGCCGTATCAGCCAACCCTTTGCGAGCCCCGTGGGTGGAGATAAAGTACTCCAACACGGTGAGCCCTTCCCGGAAGCTGGACTTAATCGGCAACTCAATAATCCGCCCAGAGGGGTTGGCCATTAAACCGCGCATACCGGCCAGCTGGGTGAAGTTAGAGGCGTTACCCCGCGCACCGGAATCTGCCATCATATAGATCGGGTTGAGCGGATCCAGAGATTTCATCAACTTCTCTTGAATCTCATCTTTTGCTTTGCTCCAGATCGCGATCACTTTGTCATAACGTTCTTCCTCGGTGATTAAACCGCGCCGGAACTGTTTAGTGACCACGGCTACCTCTTTTTCAGCCCGTTCCAGAATTTCTTTCTTTTCTTCTAAAACGACGATATCGGCCATGCCAATCGTAATGCCAGCTTTGGTTGAGTAAGAGAAGCCCAGATCTTTCAAGCGGTCCAGCATTTTGGATGTTTCAGTGATCTGGTAGCGTTTGAACACCTCGGCGATAATATCGCCCAAAAACCCTTTCTTAAAGGGCTGAACAAGGGGCATGCTGGCGATTTTTTCTTTGACATTGACACCCTTGTCATAGATAAAGTATTTGTCAGGTGTGTTCTTTTGCAAGTTCTCTTTGGTCGGTTCATTAATGTACGGGAATGACTTGGGTAAAATTTCGTTAAAGATGATTTTACCCACCGTCGTAATCAGCAAGGCGTTTTTCTGTTTTTCAGTAAAGGAATCTTTGTTCAGCGAACCTGCTTTGATGGCGATCCGGGTGTGCAGATGAACATAGCCGTTCTGGTAAGCCGAGATCGCTTCAGCGGGACTGTGGAAAATACTCCCTTCCCCGATAGCCCCCGCTCTCTCCATGCTGATGTAATAGTTGCCCAGTACCATATCCTGTGACGGTGTCACGACGGGTTTACCATCTTTAGGATTCAAAATATTTTGGGCCGCCAGCATCAAAATGCGGGCTTCAGCCTGGGCTTCGGCCGATAAGGGCACATGCACCGCCATCTGGTCGCCATCAAAATCGGCGTTGTAGGCCGTACACACCAGCGGGTGCAGTTTAATGGCCCGGCCTTCAACCAGGACGGGTTCAAAGGCCTGGATGCCCAAGCGGTGCAGAGTTGGCGCGCGGTTTAACAGCACGGGATGCTCTTTGATGACATCTTCCAAAACATCCCATACTTCAGGATTGACGCGCTCCACCTTGCGCTTGGCGCTCTTGATGTTGTGGGCAATTTCACGGCGGACAAGCTCCTTCATCACGAAGGGCTTAAACAACTCCAACGCCATCTCTTTGGGCAAACCGCACTGATACATTTTCAACTGCGGACCCACCACAATCACGGAACGGCCGGAATAGTCCACACGTTTACCCAACAGATTTTGACGGAAACGCCCTTGCTTACCCTTTAACATATGGCTTAATGATTTCAAGGGGCGGTTTCCTGGTCCGGTTACCGGCCGGCCCCGGCGGCCATTGTCGATCAGGGCATCAACCGCTTCTTGCAGCATCCGTTTTTCGTTTTGGACAATGATCTCCGGAGCGCCAAGATCCAAAAGGCGCTTTAAGCGGTTGTTACGGTTAATCACCCGGCGGTACAAGTCATTCAAGTCAGAGGTGGCGAAACGGCCACCGTCCAGCTGGACCATGGGGCGCAGCTCAGGCGGAATGACCGGCAAGACATCCAAAATCATCCACGACGGATGATTACCTGAGTTTCTAAAAGCTTCCAGAACCTCCAAGCGCTTAATCGCACGGTTGCGGCGCTGGCCCTGGGCTGTCTTTAGTTCTTCCTTCAACATCTCTACTTCTTTATCGAGGTCCAGATCTAAAAGTAGCTCCTTAATCGCTTCAGCTCCCATCCCTGCTTTGAACGCCTGGCCGTATTTTTCACGGTAACTGCGGTATTCCTTTTCGGATAACAACTGTTTCTTCTCTAAAGGTGTTTCACCGGGATCAATCACGACATAAGAAGCAAAGTAAATGACCTCTTCCAGAGCCCGGGGGCTCATATCCAGCGTTAAACCCATGCGGCTCGGAATGCCTTTGAAATACCAAATATGGGAGACTGGGGCGGCCAGTTCAATATGCCCCATTCTCTCACGCCGTACTTTGGAACGTGTCACCTCTACGCCACAACGGTCACAGACAACTCCTTTGTAACGGACACGTTTGTACTTACCGCAGTGGCACTCCCAATCTTTGGTAGGACCAAAAATTTTCTCGCAAAACAGGCCTTCTTTTTCCGGCTTCAAAGTGCGGTAGTTGATGGTTTCCGGTTTTTTCACTTCCCCGTAAGACCAGGAGCGAATCTTGTCCGGTGACGCCAATCCAATTTGCATATACTCAAAATTATTAACGTCGATCAAGGAGCATACCTCCCACGTTTGTCAGGTTTAGTCAGATGGTCCTTTACCGGCAAGAAGCCTCTTATTTCGCTTCCTGCGCTCCAGCGTTAGCCTGATTGCTCTCCCCTTGGTCTTCATCTTCGTCAAATTCCAGCATGTTGATCTCCTTCTGGTCGGAGGAGAGGATTTTCACATCCATACCCAAGCTTTGCAGTTCTTTGATTAAGACCTTAAATGATTCAGGCACGCCAGGTTCAGGCACATTTTCTCCTTTGACGACGGCTTCATATGTTTTGACACGGCCGATCACATCGTCGGACTTAACGGTCAAAATTTCTTGCAAGGTGTAGGCCGCACCGTACGCTTCAAGCGCCCATACTTCCATCTCACCAAAACGCTGTCCCCCAAACTGGGCTTTACCACCCAGGGGTTGCTGGGTAACCAGCGAATAGGGGCCGGTGGAGCGGGCGTGAATTTTGTCATCGACCATGTGGGCCAGTTTAAGCATGTACATGATGCCGACTGAAACACGGTTGTCAAATGGCTCGCCTGTTCTTCCGTCATACAAAATTGTCTTTCCGTCTTTCTCCATCCCCGCCTCTTCCATGATGCTCCATAAATCTTCCTCATTGGCACCGTCAAAGACCGGGCTGGCAATGTATTCACCAAGCAGTTTCCCCGCCATGCCAAGATGCAGCTCCATCACCTGGCCGATGTTCATCCGTGAGGGAACCCCCAGCGGATTCAGCATGACATCCAGGGGTGTACCGTCAGGCAGATAAGGCATGTCTTCCACTGGCAGGATACGGGCAATCACCCCTTTGTTACCGTGACGGCCAGCCATCTTGTCCCCTTCAGCGATTTTCCGTTTCTGGGCAACATATACGCGTACAAGCTGATTAACGCCTGGAGGCAGTTCATCCCCATTTTCCCGGGTAAACACTTTCACATCCAAGACGATACCTGAACCTCCATGAGGGACACGCAGGGAAGTATCCCGCACTTCCCGGGCTTTTTCACCAAAAATGGCATGCAGCAGACGCTCTTCAGCCGTCAGCTCGGTCACTCCTTTGGGGGTTACTTTGCCGACCAGAATATCTCCGTCCTTAATCTCTGCTCCGATGCGCACGATCCCCCGCTCATCCAGATTCTTCAAGGCATCTTCACCCACGTTGGGAATGTCACGGGTGATCTCTTCCGGTCCCAGCTTGGTATCCCGGGCTTCAGACTCATATTCTTCAATGTGAATAGAGGTATAGACATCCTCTTTAACCAAACGTTCACTTAAGATGACCGCATCCTCAAAGTTGTATCCTTCCCAGGTCATAAAGCCGACCAGCACGTTTTGCCCCAGGGCCAGCTCTCCCTTTTCCATGGAAGGACCGTCAGCGATGATGTCCCCCTTTTCCACCCTGTCTCCTTCCCGGACAATGGGACGCTGGTTATAGCACGTACCCTGGTTGGAACGCACAAATTTTAACAGCTTATATTTATCCAACTCTCCCTTTACTTCCTGTCCGTCCACGTTTTCAATACGGCGGACCCAAATCTCTCTGGCCGTAACCCGCTCCACAATACCTGAGTGTTTGGCGATGACCGCAGCTCCGGAATCTCGGGCAGCTTTATACTCCATCCCTGTGCCCACAATGGGGGCGCGGGGCTTTAACAGTGGCACAGCTTGACGCTGCATGTTCGCACCCATTAAAGCCCGGTTGGAGTCATCGTTCTCCAAGAACGGAATACAAGCTGCCGCAACAGAGACCACCTGTTTAGGTGAAACGTCCATATAATCGACGCGGTCCTTGGACACAGTTAATATTTCCTCTTTATAACGGGCCACAATCTCATCGGATATAAAGTTTCCTTCTTCGTCAAGAGGGGCGTTGGCCTGGGCAATCACATAGTTGTCTTCTTCGTCCGCTGTCAGATATTCAATTTCGTTAGTGACCCGGTGAGTTTCAGGGTCCACTTTGCGATAGGGCGTTTCAATAAAGCCGTACTCATTGATACGGGCATAGGTAGACAAAGAGTTAATCAAACCAATGTTCGGCCCTTCAGGTGTCTCAATTGGACACATCCGCCCATAGTGGGAGTGGTGAACGTCGCGCACTTCAAAGCCGGCCCGCTCCCTGGTCAAACCACCGGGGCCGAGGGCAGACAAACGGCGTTTATGGGTTAACTCCGCCAACGGGTTGGTTTGATCCATGAACTGGGACAACTGGGAGCTGCCAAAAAACTCCTTGACAGCAGCAATAACCGGGCGAATATTGATCAAGGCCTGCGGTGTGATTGCACTGACATCCTGGATGGACATGCGCTCACGAACCACACGTTCCATGCGGGCCAAACCGATGCGGAACTGGTTTTGCAACAGTTCGCCAACAGAGCGCAAACGGCGGTTACCCAGGTGGTCAATATCATCAGTGTTACCAATGCCGTGCAGCAAGTTGATAAAATAGCTGATCGAAGCAATAATGTCAGCAGGCGTGATATGCTTCACTTTTTTATCAACCGGTCCGTTGGCAATGATGCGCACGATTTCGCCGCTTTCATCTTCCCGGGGTGAAAACACGTCAATGGTTTGCACAGTGATCTCATCTTCAATGACGCCACCGTAAGGCTTATATTTGCGCATACCAATTCCCTTTTCCAAATAGGGCATGATGCGGTCCAGCGTGCGCCGGTCAATCAGCTGGCCTGCTTCAGCTATAATTTCCCCTGTTTCCGGATCCACCAGGGTTTCAGCCAAACGCTGGTTAAACAGCCGGTTTTTAATGTGCAGTTTTTTATTGATTTTATAACGTCCCACACTGGCCAGATCATAGCGCTTGGGATCAAAGAAGCGGGATTCCAGCAAGCTTTTGGCATTTTCCACCGTAGGCGGTTCACCGGGGCGCAAGCGCTCATAGATTTCGATCAGCGCCTTTTCAGTGGAATCGGTATTATCCTTTTCCAGCGTTTGACGCAGATAAGGGTCTTCTCCTAAAAGGTTGATAATCTCATGATCGCTGCCAAAGCCAAGCGCACGGAGCAACACAGTAACAGGAAGCTTCCGTGTTCTGTCAATGCGCACATAGATCACGTCTTTGGCGTCGGTCTCAAACTCAAGCCAGGCCCCGCGGTTGGGGATCACCGTGGCCGTGTAGCCCACTTTGCCGTTCTTATCCACTTTTTCACTGAAGTAGACACTAGGTGAGCGCACCAGCTGGCTGACAATGACACGCTCCGCTCCGTTGATAATAAAAGTGCCTGTTTCCGTCATGAGCGGGAAGTCGCCCATGAACACATCCTGTTCTTTAACCTCACCCGTTTCTTTATTGATTAAACGCACCTTAACGCGCAAAGGTGCGGCATAAGTCACATCACGCTCTTTTGCTTCGTCTACGGTATATTTGGGTTCTCCTAAGCTATAATCGATAAACTCCAAGACGAGGTTTCCTGCAAAATCTTCAATGGGGGATATTTCGTCGAACAACTCTTTTAATCCTTCTTCCAAAAACCAGCGATAAGAGGAATGCTGAACTTCAATCAGGTTGGGAAGATCCAGAACCTCCTTGATGCGCGCAAAACTCCTTCTTTGGCGGTAACGTCCGCATTGAACAAGCTGAGCCATCTTTTCACCCCTCATTGTAAGTAATCTCCAAAACACAAAAAAGGATCAGCTTACAGCTTAAGAGACCCCTGATTGACAGACATGCTCTATTCTATTAGCTTGCCCCAAAAAAATAACGTTCATACCTTTTTGAGGATAACCACTTGACAAATGGAAAAAAAGGTGTTCTTTTTGACCATACTATATTTCGCATTTTATAACAATAACATAATTTAAATGGACAGTCAATGGTTTATGTTAACGATGTTTTCCTTTTAAACGGATGATTTAATGGCCTTAATGATACGGTACCCCTTCTTTTTCTCTACTTCGTCCACTTGTTCGAAAAGACTCTCCAGTTTTTTAACTGCTGAAGGAGCCCCCTGCTTCTTTTGCACAACGATCCACAATACGCCTCCAGGCTTGAGTGCCTCATAACTTTCTTCAAACAACCTGAATACTGTCGCTTTGCCGGCCCGGATGGGCGGATTGGACAAAATCGCATCAAACGGATATTGCTTGACAGCTTGCAAGAGATCGCTCTCTTTGACCATCACGTTGTCAATGTGATTAAGACGGGCATTCTTTCTTGCCAACTTGACGGCTCGGCAGTTAATATCGAC
Source organism: Caldalkalibacillus thermarum (assembly GCF_014644735.1). Lineage (NCBI taxonomy): Bacteria > Bacillati > Bacillota > Bacilli > Caryophanales > Bacillaceae > Caldalkalibacillus > Caldalkalibacillus thermarum. Next base: position 45,397 of record NZ_BMKZ01000012.1, read on the forward strand.
CATGAACACCTGGCGCCGGTCTGATTCCTTGGCTACCGCTAACCCGATGGGACCATAACCGCAACCTACGTCCGCAATGCGTCCCTCCTTAGGGAGCTCAGCCGTTTCAACCAACAGGCGGGTCCCAAAGTCGACCTTCTTTTTGGAAAATACACCCCGGTCCGTATACAGGCGCAACGCCTGTCCCCTTAAAGTCACCTCGATCAAGGCCAGTTGATGGCCCACCTCAGGGTTTTGGGTATAGTAATGCTCTGTCATTTCGTCAAGCCACTCCCTTTTGCTTTGAAGGCATACAACTGTTGTTACTTGCAAAAAACCCGCTGTTAAACACAGCGGGTTTACATGCGTTTATTTCAGTTCAACAGTTGCACCGGCTTCTTCAAGTTTGGACTTGATTTCTTCAGCTTCTTCTTTGGATACACCTTCTTTGATTGGCTTCGGTGCTTCGTCAACAAGGGCTTTTGCTTCTTTCAAGCCAAGGCCTGTAATTTCACGAACCACCTTGATAACGTTAATCTTGGAGCCACCGGCATTAGCCAGGATAACGTCAAATTCAGTTTGCTCTTCTTGAGCAGCACCTGCTGCGGCAGCACCAGCAACAGCAACTGGAGCAGCAGCTTCAACACCGAATTCTTCCTCAATGGCTTTAACCAATTCATTTAATTCAAGCACAGTCATTTCTTTTAACGCATCAATAATTTGTTCTTTCGTCATGACAACTTCCTCCTTAGTTTGATTTTTATGCTTGGGTCGAACTCAACTTCATATCTGTATACAATCACAGGTCCGGCATCAGACTAACCTGCTTGAAAACTGCCTCTTTCCGTTTTTCCGTAAGAGGTTTATGCCTCCGCTTGCCCGCCTGCTTCTTCTTTCTTTTCAGCCACAGCTTTAACCACAAGGGCAAAGTTGCGGACAGGTGCCTGCAGCACGCTGAGCAACATAGCCAGCAATCCTTCGCGAGACGGCAGGTCAGCTAATTCTTCTACTTTCTCTTTGGTGACGATTTGCCCTTCCACCACACCAGCTTTGATTTCCAGCTCTTCATGATCCTTGGCAAACTTATGCAAAATTTTTGCTGCCGCAATCGCATCCTCAGGGCTGAAAGCCATTGCGGTCGGACCAACCAGATATTGATCCAGTTCGGTTAAATCTATGGCTTGTGTCGCCCGGCGGGCCAAGGTGTTTTTATACACTTTAAGCTCACAGCCGGCTTCCCTTAACTGTTTGCGCAATTCAGTGACAGCCGCCACATCAAGACCACGGTAATCAACTAAAATCGTCCCTTTAGACTCGCGCAATTTGGTGGCAATATCTTCAACAATCTGCTTCTTTTGCTCCAGTGCTGTTCCCATGCTCACACCTCCTGATCGATAACTAAACAAAAAAATCCTTCGCCTGTAGACAGACGAAGGATAGGATTTCTCTTGGGGCTATCCGCAAATTGAAGAAACCTGACCCACGCCTCGGAAGGATATTAAGCCCAGCAGGGCACCTTCTGTCTACGGCATGTCTAAGCATGTGCTATTTAATTGGACACAAGTAAGATGGTATCACTTCAGGTGACAAAAGTCAAGTTCATCTTAAACGATTTATATTAACCGGCAAATTTCGCCGTGTTCACACGAATGCCAGGACCCATCGTTGAACTGAGTGACACATTGCGCAGATAGGTTCCTTTGGCGGCAGCAGGCTTCGCTTTAATCAAAGCTTCCATTACGGTGTTAATATTGTCGACCAGTTTGGCCGTATCAAAGGAGACTTTGCCAACCGGAACATGTACGTTGCCAGCCTTATCTACGCGGTACTCAATTTTACCGGATTTAATTTCTTCAACAGCTTTGGCCACTTCAAACGTAACCGTACCCGTTTTAGGGTTGGGCATTAAACCTTTCGGACCCAGAATCCGCCCCAGCTTACCGACTTGGGCCATCATATCGGGAGTGGCTACAACCACATCAAAATCAAACCAACCCTGGCTGACTTTATTGATCAAATCTTCATCGCCTACATAGTCCGCCCCAGCTTGTTCCGCTTCCTTGGCTTTTTCACCTTTGGCAAAAACAAGCACACGCGGCGTTTTGCCTGTGCCATGGGGCAGGACAACGGCTCCGCGGACTTGTTGGTCAGCTTTTTTAGGATCGACACCCAATCTTACAGCCAATTCTACCGTTTCGTCAAATTTTGCTGGAGCTACTTTTTTGACCAATTCAACGGCTTCTTCCAAATCATATGCTTTTTCCTTGTCTATCAGCTTGACAGCTTCTTGATACTTCTTGCCTCGTTTTGCCATCTTCCATCCTCCTTAGTGGTAATAGCGGATTAACCTCCCACGTCATTCAAGCCAGATGAGGCAGGCTGCCAAGCACAGGAGCAAACGCCACCCCCAGCCAGCCTGCCTCTCGCCTGCCTCAGTCTTCAATCACGATCCCCATGCTGCGTGCTGTTCCTTCGATCATGCGCATCGCAGCCTCAATATTAGCAGCATTCAAGTCAGGCATCTTCATTTCGGCAATTTCACGGACCTTGTCCCGCTTAATCGTGGCCACTTTTGTTTTATTCGGTTCACCTGAGCCTGACTCAATACCAGCAGCTTTCTTTAAAAGAACTGCGGCAGGCGGCGTTTTAGTAACAAAAGTAAAGGAACGGTCTTCATATACCGTAATCTCAACCGGAATGATTAACCCCGCTTTATCTTGCGTTTGGGCATTAAACTCTTTGCAGAACCCCATGATGTTAATCCCGGCCTGACCCAAGGCAGGACCAACAGGCGGTGCAGGGTTTGCCTTGCCAGCGGGGATCTGCAGTTTAACGACTTTGATCACTTTTTTAGCCACAACAAACACCTCCTTATCCCTAGAACACATAAAAGTTAACATAACTCTCGTGAACTTTCAATCTTTTTCCCCAAAAATATGAGCGACGGACAACTGGAAAATCTTACACTTTTTCCACGTTGGCAAAGTCAAGCTCAACAGGCGTTTCCCGTCCGAACATATTGACCCTGACTTTCACTTTTTGCTTTTCGTTGGAAATTTCCTCGATGGTGCCGATAAAATTAGCAAACGGGCCCTCTTTTACTTTTACGTTATCTCCCACCTGGAAGTCAACTTTGACTTTCGACTCGTGAATGCCCATCTGCTTCAACAGGGCGTCTACCTCTTCCGGCAACAGGGGAGTGGGCTTGGAACCACCGCCATAGGAACCGATAAACCCAGTGACCCCAGGAGTATTGCGCACAACATACCAGGAGTCATCGGTCATGATCATCTCCACGAGTACATAGCCCGGAAACTTCTTCTTCATGACCTTTTTCCTTTGACCGTCTTTAATTTCGGTCGTTTCCTCCTGGGGAACAAGGACACGGAAAATTTTATCGGACATGTTCATGGTTTCCACACGCATTTCTAAATTCTTTTTGACCTTATTTTCATAGCCGGCATACGTATGCACCACATACCATCTTTTTTCCATTATGAGTCGGACGTGTGTCCAATCCTCCCTTTGGATTAGTTGCCAAAGAATAGCCGCAGCAAGCTAGAAAGCCCCAAATCAATAATCGCAAAGTAAACCGTCATAAAGGCCACGGTCACTACAACGACAGTCGTATAGCTGATCATTTCTTTACGGTTGGGCCAGCGTACCTTTTTTAATTCTAACCAACAATCGCGGAAAAAAATACCAGTTTTCTTAAATCCATTGCCGATTCTAGCCAGGAAGCCCATAGTGCCACCCCCAATTTCATATCCTCTTACTGCGCTGGTCTATTTCGTCTCACGATGCAAGGTGTGTGCATTGCAAAACTTGCAATACTTCTTCAGTTCGATACGCTCTGTGTTCGTCCGCTTATTTTTTTCGGTTGTGTAGTTCCGTTGTTGACACTGGGTACATGCCAAAGTCACCGTGACACGCATCAGGCACTGCCTCCTCTCATAACAACGTCACAATCTATTTTATAGAGAACAGCCTAGGTTTCTAGACAAACAAAAAATGCATGCAAAGACATGCCTACCAACATACTTTATCACAGCTTAGCCTCACATGTCAATTTAAGCCCTGAACATTTTTAAGTTGCGTATAACACTAAATGTGGTTCCAGACAAGGTCAATGTGAAACAATAAAAAAACACCAAACACAGGAACTCCTGCCTGGTGTTGAGGGATTACGCATTTTCTTCCCGGACCTGAAGGTATCGTTCAAGCTTGCGCTTCACCCGTTGTAATGCATTATCAATCGATTTAACGTGACGGTTCAGGTCTACAGCGATTTCCTGATACGACCGGCCATCTAAATAGAGCATGAGCACCCGGCGTTCCAAATCGCTTAAAATCTCACTCATCTTGACTTCAATATCATCAAATTCTTCCTGATTGATGATTAACTCTTCCGGATCCGATACCCTTGTGCCAGACAAAACATCCATTAGCGTCCGGTCTGACTCATCGTCATAAATAGGCTTGTCCAGTGAAACATAGGAGTTGAGGGGAATATGTTTTTGGCGGGTAGCGGTTTTAATGGCTGTAATGATCTGCCGGGTGATGCACAATTCAGCAAAGGCTTTAAATGAGGTCAGCTTGTCCTCTTTATAATCACGGATGGACTTGTACAGGCCGATCATACCTTCTTGAAAGATGTCTTCCCGGTCAGCACCGATCAAAAAGTAGGAGCGGGCTTTGGCCCGAACAAAGCTTTTATATTTATTGATCAGGTATTCAAGCGCCCTAAGGTCCCCTTGCTTAACCAGTTCCACCACTTCTTCGTCAGGTAGTTGTTCGTAGTCAGGTGCTTTGTTTTCCTTTTCCTGGCACTGTGCGCGCAACGCGATCCCTCCGAGCCCTTGTGTGTGTATGACTATTATACCGAAGCCCGTAAACCGCGTCAACACAAGGCTAGCCTTCTCTTCTCCACTTTTCAAAAATTTCTGCCATCTCCTTTGTAAGCGGAAATTTTGATTTGGGCTTATGCTGATATTTGTCTTGGACGTCTTGGCGGATCCTGGCCTCCACATGATTCAGCTCGGTTAACAGCTCCCGGGCCGATTTGCGCAGAGCTCCTTCACCAAAGACAATGCGCTGCTCCGTGTAATCAGAGGTGGCCACATAAATTTGGCGTTGAACACGCCTTAAGCGCCGCACCAATTTTTCAATACATTCATCGGCCGTTTCTTTTTCCTTGGTGAAAATCACCTCAATGTTACGTTCCCTGTACACCTTGCCAATTCCAGGAACCAGATGGGCATCAAAAACGACATAGACTTTTGTTCCTGTATAACCCTGATAATCAGCCAGTTTATCCAGCAGCCAATCGCGGGCATCTTCCAAACGATTCCGGTCAAAGGGGAGCATGTCTTTCGCAGCGCCAATCACGTTATATCCATCCACAATCAAGATTTCCTCCACACGCCATCCCTCCTACGAGACTGGATGGCGCTGACGGTAAACTTCAAACATTAAGACAGAGGCGGCCACAGAGGCATTTAGCGAGCTTACCCGGCCAGCCAGCGGAATCTTAACATGATAGTCACATTTTTCACGGACCAGGCGGCTGATGCCTTTGCCTTCATTACCAATCACCACAGCCACCGGCACGGTAAAGTCAGCCTGGCGGAAGTCCTGTTGGGCATCCGTTGCTGTGCCACACACCCAAATATGCCTGGTTTTTAATTCTTCAATCGTCTGAGCCAAATTGGTCACCCTGGTGACCGGTACATAGTGAATAGCTCCAGCTGAAGTTTTGGCCACAGTGGCCGTCAAACCGGCCGACCGCCGCTTAGGGATAATCACGCCGTGGGCGCCGGTGGCATCCGCCGTCCGCAAGATGGAACCCAGGTTATGGGGGTCTTCGATGCCATCCAAAATGAGGAAAAAGGGCGGTTCATTCCGCTCCGCTGCCCGCTTGAACAAGGTGTCTAGCTCTGCGTATGTATAAGCCGCCACAAAGGCAAGAACACCTTGGTGCGCCATTTCTCCCGTCACTTGGTCGATTTTCTTCCGGGGCACTTGCTGAACCACAACACCCTGTTCCTTGGCCTGACGAATCAACTCTGTCAGCCCGGCCCCCTTACTTTCCTTGGCTATCCATAGCTTGTTCAGGGGATGCCGGGCCCGCAAAGCTTCTAACACCGGATTTTTTCCTGCGATCCATTCCTGCTTCACAATGCATTTTCATTCCCTTCTATAATGGCATAAGCCTGTTGAATCAAGGTCTCCAGCCGCTGTATGCGCTGCTTTAAATATAAATAACCAATCAAGCTTTCAAAGGCGGTTCCCAAACGATAGGTGGCCAGATCAGTATGCTTGGGGACCGTGCGCACCTTGGCATTTCGTCCCCTCCTGACAATGTCTAGTTCTTCCTCCGTCAGCACGTTCTCCTCCAGCCAGCAGCTTAACACTTTGGCCTGTGCTTTGGCCGATACATAACGGGTCGCCGCCTGATGCAGGCGGTAGGTTTGTGTTTTCCCCAGTTCTAACAGGTGTACACGGACGTACACCTCATACACGGCATCCCCCACATAGGCCAAGGTTAAACCATTATACAAATGGGGGGAGTGGGGGAGTTTGGGCATAAAGGGTCTCATCTTTCATCCATCACCTTCTGCGCCAACGGACACCTTGGGGGGTATCTTCCAAAATGATGCCCCGGGCAGCTAATTGGTCCCGGATGCGATCCGCTGTGGCAAAATCTCTGGCCTTGCGCGCTTTATTCCGTTCTTCAATCAAACGCTCTATTTCCTCGTCCAACAACGCTTGTTCTTCCTCCAGCTTCAAGCCCAGGACGCCTGCCAGTCCAACCAGAGTATCCCGGAATGACTTCAACACGGCGGGATGGCCTTCCCCTTGGTTTAAATAAGTGTTGGCTTCTCTGGCCAGCTCAAACAGGACACTGATCGCATTGGCCGTATTAAAATCATCATCCATCGCCTCTTCAAACTTCCTTTTGCCTGTTGCCACGGCTGGGTGCTCTTCATCTGGCGCGCCAGCGGCAGAGCTTTTGAGGGCATGTTCCAGGTTGGCCACTGCCGTCTTCAGGCGTTCAAGACCGTTTTTAGCCTGGTTCAACAGTTCCTCACTGTAGTTGATCGGGCTGCGGTAATGGCCGGTAAGCATAAAGAAGCGTAACACTTGCGGATCATGCCGGCTTAAAAGGTCGTTAACCCGAACCACATTGCCCAATGATTTGGACATTTTTTCCTGATTGATCGTCACCATGGCATTATGCATCCAGTACCGGGCGAGTGGCTTGTGGGTTAAGCCTTCCGTCTGGGCAATCTCATTTTCATGATGGGGAAAGGTCAAGTCTAAACCACCACCGTGGATGTCGATGGTCTCTCCCAAGTATTTTTTAATCATGGCCGAGCATTCAATGTGCCATCCAGGCCTGCCTTTTCCCCAGGGGCTTTCCCAGAACACTTCACCCGGTTTGGCCTTTTTCCATAAAGCAAAGTCGAGGGGAGACTCTTTATTTTCATTCACCTCAATACGCGCCCCGGCCAAGAGCTCCTCCGTATTTTGCTGAGACAGCTTGCCGTACTCCTTAAACTTATGTGTACGGTAATAAACATCCCCATCAGCTTCATAAGCCAGGCCTGCCTTGATCAAATCCTCGATAAAGGCAATGATCTCCTTCATATTTTCCGTAACCTTGGGATGGGCGGTGGCTGGCTTAATGTTTAATTGCTGAGCGACGTCCAAGTACGCCTTAATATACGTTTCAGCCACCTCTTTGGCTGACTTGCCCTCTTGTTGGGCTGCTTTGATGATTTTATCATCCACATCGGTAAAGTTTTGTATATAAGTGACCTCATATCCCTTGTATTCAAAATAGCGGCGCACCGTATCAAAGAAGATGGCCGGGCGGGCATTGCCAATATGAATGTGGCTGTACACCGTCGGACCACACACGTACATCTTTACTTTACCCTTTTCAACAGGCACAAACGGCTCCTTGGCACGCTTCAGCGTATTATAAATCTTAATGGACATGGGCATCCTTTCCTTTCTTTAATTCTTCCACTTCTTTTTTCAATTTATTAATTTCTTGCTCCATACGGCGCAACATATCCGCTACTGGGTCAGGCAGGTTGACATGATCCAGATCATGGGGAACCCGTTCACCATCCTGAACCACGACGCGCCCGGGTATGCCGACCACCGTTGAGTTGGGCGGAACATCTTTCAGCACCACAGAACCAGCCCCCACTTTGGAATGATGACCAATGGTAATGGCCCCCAGCACTTTGGCCCCGGAAGAGATCAACACATGGTCTTCAATTGTGGGATGGCGCTTCCCCTTTTCTTTTCCGGTTCCCCCCAGTGTCACACCTTGGTAAATGGTGACGTAGTCTCCTATTTCACAAGTTTCGCCAATGACAACCCCCATGCCATGGTCAATAAACAAGCCTTTGCCAATTTTAGCTCCAGGATGAATTTCAATACCGGTTAGAAAACGGTTGAATTGGGAGATGAATCTGGCCAAGAAGTAGAATTTGCGTTTATAAAGGGCATGTGCCAGCCGGTGCAACCAAATGGCATGCAAACCGGAATAAGTAAACACCACCTCAAGGGTGCTCCTGGCCGCCGGGTCACGGTCAAAGACGGCCTGAATATCTTCTTTGAGCGTTTTCCAAACAGACATCGGTACCCCTCCTTTACCATTCCTTTCATTTTCAGGGATATCAAGCAAAAAACCGCCTCTGACTGACAGAGACGGTTTGACCCGCGGTTCCACTCTGCTTAAACATTCACCTGCCCTTTGCCCCTTGGACAACACAAACGGATGACGGGCATGGGAATGCTTCCCTCTCCATTGATAACGGGGCTCTCCCGGCAAAGTCTACTTGACCCGTTCAACTTTGCACTCGAAGGGGCATTCCCATAAAGCGGTGTAAGCTACTTCCAGCCGCATGACGTCAACCCGTCATGGGTAGCTCTCTCTGGGACAACCGTCCTTTATGGTACTCGTCCTTCTCATCGTATTGGCTATATGCTCTTTTCCCCACACGCTTGCCTGTTTAACATATGCTTAGTATATGCATGAACAACAAGGTAGGAATCCTGCCAGGATCCAGCACATCTTGGCGCAGCGCTTTAAACGGTTTGCAGCTTTTTTAAGGCTTCTTGCAAGCGGGACCGCACTTTATCACGCCCCAACAAGGCCAGTGATTGTGTTAAATCCGGGCCATGGGACTGTCCTGTGCAGGCCACCCGAATTGGCATAAACAGTTTCTTGCCCTTGGCCCCCGTCATTTTTTGCACGCTCTTAAGGGCGTGCTTGATCTGCTCTGGCTCAAAGGGATCTGCTTGATCCAACTGCTCTAAAAACGCTTGCAGCACCGCTGGAACCTGCTCCTCACCCAGTATGGCCATCGCCTCATCATCATGCTCAATCTCTTCTTTGAAGAAGAGGGAGGCGAGCTTGGTAATTTCAGCCCCGTAACGCAGCTGCTCCTGGTATAAAAGAATCAACTTGGTTGCCCACTCTTGTTGTTCTGGCGTTAAATCGCGGGGCAAATAACCTTCCTTTTGCAAATAAGGCAAGGCCAGCTTAACCACTTCATCGGGCGAAAGTTGTTTAATATAATGGTTGTTCATCCAGGTCAATTTATTGGCGTCAAACACCGCCGGACTTTTGGACAGACGTTTTTCATCAAAAATGCGGATAAATTCTTCACGGGAAAAAATTTCCCGTTCCCCTTCCGGCGACCAGCCTAAAAGGGTGATAAAATTGAAGAGCGCTTCCGGCAAGTAACCCAGTTCGTGATATTGCTCAATAAACTGGATAATCGTTTCGTCCCGCTTGCTTAATTTCTTGCGGTTTTCATTCACAATCAGTGTCATATGGCCGAAGACGGGAGGTTCCCAGCCTAAGGCCTCATAAATCATCATCTGCCGCGGGGTGTTGGAAATATGGTCTTCTCCGCGCAGCACATGGGTGATGTCCATCAGATGGTCGTCAATCACAACCGCAAAGTTATACGTTGGCCAACCGTCTTTTTTGACAATGACAAAGTCTCCAATATCATTGGATTCAAACGTTATGGGGCCCTTGACCATATCATCAAAGGTGTAAGACTTGTTTTCCGGCACCCGGAAGCGGATGCTGGGCTTGCGCCCTTTCGCTTCAAGGTCTTCTTGTTCTGCCGGGGAAAGATCCCGGCACTTACCGGAATAGCGGGGCATCACCCCTTGGGCCCGTTGTTTTTCCCGTTCGGCTTCCAATTCTTCTTCGGTACAATAACACTTATACGCCAATCCTTTTTCCATCAGGATTTGGGCATATTTTTGATAGATCTCCAGGCGCTCGCTTTGCCGATAGGGACCATAGGGGCCGGGTTTGTCAATACTTTCATCCCAATCGATTCCCAGCCATTTTAAGTACTTCAGCTGGTTGATGTCCCCGCCTTCCACGTTGCGCTTCCGGTCGGTATCTTCAATGCGGATCACAAATTGACCCTTGTAATGGCGGGCGAACAAGTAGTTGAATAACGCTGTTCTGGCATTTCCTATATGTAAATGCCCCGTGGGGCTGGGCGCATAACGCACTCTGACCTGTTTCGTCATTATCTTCACCTTCCAACATATAATCATAGCATTTCCATCAGGAACAAAGTCAAGGTGCCTGGATCAGAAGCACCACGGCCTGGGCAGCAATGCCTTCTTCCCGTCCGCAAAAACCTAATTTTTCGGTGGTTGTTGCTTTAATATTAACCTGAGACTCTTCACCCTGACAAGCGCTAGCCACCCGCTTGATCATCTGGTGAATATAGGGCGCCAGCTTCGGCTTTTGGGCGATGATCGTGGCATCCACATTGCCCAGAACATAGCCTTTCTCGCGGGCCAGCTGCCATACCTTCACAAGCAGCTCATAAGAGTCAGCGTTCTCATAAGCGGGATCAGTATCCGGAAAATGACGGCCGATATCCCCTTCCCCGATGGCCCCCAATATGGCGTCACTAATGGCGTGCAATAAAACATCGGCATCCGAGTGGCCCTTGAGGCCCTTGTCATAGGGGATGTGGACGCCACCAATGATGAGCGGGCGCCCCTCAACCAGCTGGTGCACGTCAAAGCCCTGCCCAATGCGGATCCTCATGCTTCTTCACTCCTCTTTAGTATGGATCGGGCCAGATCAATATCTTCAGGCGTTGTTAATTTTATATTATACTCGCTTCCCGGCACAATATAGACAGCATGGCCCATGGCCTCCACCAAGGCCGCATCATCTGTGGCCTCCCGCTGTTGGCGTCTGGCCTCTTCATGGGCTTTGACAATCAGAGCATACTTAAACCCTTGCGGTGTTTGGGCCGCCCACAGCTTGGAACGGTCCAGGGTTGAGGCAATGTGGCCATTGTCAACCACCTTGATTGTATCTTTAACGGGCACGGCCAAAATGGCTGCCCCGTAACGCTGGACCGCATCTACAACCTGTTGAACATAGCCTTCGGCCAGAAACGGACGGGCCCCGTCATGAATCAAGACTACATCCGGTGGTTCTTGGCCCAGGGCTTTGAGGCCATAAAACACGCTTTCCTGCCGTTCCCTGCCGCCGGCAACAACGTGCCTCACTTTGCTCAAGCGGTGCTGTTTGATCAGTTCCTTGACCAAACCCAACTCTTCTTCACCGGCAACAACCGTGATGTCTGTGACGCAACTAAAGCGTTGCCATCTGCTTAATGTATGTACCAATAAGGGCTTCCCTTCCAGGTCCAAAAAAGCTTTGTTTTTGCCCAGACCCATGCGTTTTCCCTTTCCGGCAGCCACAATGACAGCACTGACCTTCATCCCTTGCTCCTTCCTAGGCTTCACCATGTTTATGACTATATTGTAGCAAAAGAGATTCCCAACCAACAGCGAAAAATGGCTGTTGCCCGGGCAACAGCCATCATTTCCACCATGTTATAAGGCCTTTTCATATAATTTTGGCTTGGCAAAGATCATCCGCCCTGCTGATGTTTGCAGCACACTGGTGACCATCACGTCAATCTTGCTGCCGATATGTTCACGGCCACCTTCCACCACGATCATTGTGCCGTCGTCCAGATAAGCCACGCCCTGCCCCTGCTCTTTTCCGTCTTTGATCACCTGTACCGTCAGTTCTTCACCGGGAAGCACAACCGGCTTGACGGCATTGGCCAAATCGTTAATGTTCAGCACCGGAACGCCTTGCAATTCACACACCTTGTTCAAGTTAAAATCATTGGTCACCACTTTGCCATTCAACACTTTGGCCAGGCGGATCAATTTGCTGTCCACTTCATGTATATCCTCAAAGTCGCCTTCATAAATGTGAACTTTGACCGTCTTTTCCTTTTGGATGCGATTCAACACATCCAATCCTCTGCGCCCTCTGTTCCGCTTCAAGTCATCAGAAGAATCAGCTATATGCTGCAATTCCTCCAAGACAAACCCGGGGATGACAATGGTTCCTTCTATAAATCCTGTTTGGCAAATGTCAGCGATACGTCCATCGATAATCACGCTGGTGTCCAGTATTTTGTGTTCTCCTGCCACAGGGCTGCCTGCCTTCTTCTCTTTGCCTAAGCGCCCCAGCGTAAACAGGCCAATCATTTCATCCCGCTTTTTAAACCCTATTTGAAAGCCAATATAGCCGAAACAGATGGCAAACAAAGCCGGCAACACTTGGCTTGCTACCGGAATATTATTAAAGGGAAAACTCAACAGAAACGCAATCAAGAGTCCAACAATCAGGCCCATGACTCCAAAAAACAAATCAGCCACAGGCGTCTTTAACAGACGCTCTTCGGCCCAGCGCATCACATTAACCAAATATTCGGCCAACCAGACTGATAATAAACCAAATAAAACCGCACCTAAAAGCGCATAAATAATTGCATTGACCACATTTTGCTCCAGCAATGAATCAGATAAGCCCAGATTTAAAAGTGCTTCTAACATCGCCATCACTTGTGGCCCAAAGTAATAGCCCAAAATAGCACCGGCAAAGGCAAGAAAAACTTGGATCATTCGTTTCAACATCAGTGTCACCTCCTTCTATCCATTATTAACAAAATCACCAATTTGAAACCTCGTTTTAAAAATATTATTCGTTTCGTTTGAAAAAATGCGCCCATAGGGACGCATGAGTCTTTCATTGGCCTTTTGCCGTTGATGAGACCCCAGAAGATGACATGAAAGTGATGACAGATTCCAAATTTAGGATATCACATGGCATATAAATTGTCAAATAAAATAAAGATGTTATCATAAATAATTCCCTGTCGTCAACCTCTCCTAGGCAAAAAGTCTTAACCTTTTTGACGCTCAGCGGCGTCCCAACCGCTTGCCCCGCCTCTTGTGTGCTTTCTGGCGCCAACTTTTTTCCAAGCTTTTTTTAATTCCGTAAGCCGCATATAACACCAAGGGAATAAAGACAATTTTGGGAAATTCGGATGGGAAACGATAGGCCAAGAGAGCCACAGCCCCGATGATGATAGGTGTAATCCAGAAGGCGGCCCTGGGCACACCCACTTTTTTAAAATTGGGGTATTTGATTCGACTGACCATAAGGAACGATAAAATGATCATGCCGATGGGTAAAAACAAAGGCGGAAAAACGGAATGATACAGAGCAAAGGTGGCCAAGACACCCCCCGCGGCAGTAATGGGCAAGCCGATAAAAAAACCAGGAATGCCAGGCTGGACACTGAACCGGGCCAGCCTTAACGCACCGCAAATGGGAAATAAAGCCGTAACCACAATACCCCATGGGCCCAGTTCATGCAAAACCACCAGGTACATGATCACACTGGGGGCTACACCAAAAGTGACAATATCAGATAATGAGTCCAGTTGTTTGCCAAACTCACTGGCCGCATTCAACATGCGCGCCACGCGGCCGTCCAATCCGTCCAAAATCATACCAACGATTACTAAAATAGCAGCATAGTCAATATAACGGGGTTCACCCTGGATCGCCAGGAGAATCGCCAAAATCCCTAAAAATAAATTGCCCAATGTAAACAGGCTAGGAATACTTCTGGTTAGCATGATTTGTCCCACCTTGTAGGTTAGATATGACGATCAATAAACACTTGTTCCTGGATGCGCATGAGACCGTCTTTAATTGTTCTGGCCCGGACTTCGCCTACCCCATCCACTTCATCCAGCTCTTCAATAGAGGCCATCATCACCTGGGAGAGCGCTTCAAACTTATCCACCAAATTTTGAACAATCGCACTGGGAAGACGGGGGATTTTATGCAAAATACGGTAGCCCCGTGGTGAGACCGGTTCCTCTTGCACATTGACATGGGGAGAATAACCCAGCAAACGGACAATGGCATTGTTTTCTAACAGCTCATCTGAGGACAATTTTTTCAACTCATTTAAAATGCGGGCAGGATCTTCATCCTGATTGCGGCAGTAATCTTTTAACAATAAATATACCTCTTCTTCAACGTTGGACACCAATTCTTCAAGCTGCATGCTGATGAGACGGCCTTCAGTCCCTAATTCGTGGATATAACGGTTAATTTCCGCTTTAATACGCAACACCATCTCAATGCGGTGGATGACCATGGCCACTTCATGCAAGGTGACCAGCTCTTCAAATTCAAGGGCGCTTAGATTGGTCAAGGCCTGATCAAGCACGGCCTTGTACTTTTCCAACGTTTGAATGGCTTGATTAGCCTTCGTTAAAATCACACCAATGTCTCTGAGAGCATAGCGGAAATTACCTTGATACAGCGTAATCACATTGCGCCGCTGGGAAATGGAAATCACCAAATGGCCTGTTTGTTTAGCGACCCGTTCCGCCGTGCGATGACGAATTCCAGTCTCGCGGGACGGAATGGACGAATCAGGGACAAGCTGGGTGTTGGCAAATAAAATGCGCTTGACATCATTGCTCAAAATAATAGCGCCGTCCATTTTGGCCAGTTCATACAAGTTGGCCGGCGTAAATTCACAATTGATGGAAAAGCCGCCATCCACGATGTTCATCATTTCTTTGCTGTACCCGATCACAATGAGGGCGCCTGTTTTGGCTCGCAAAACATTCTCCAGTCCTTCCCGGAGCGGGGTTCCGGGAGCCACCAGTTTTAAAACGGCAGCCGTTTGATCTTGTTTTTCTTTTTCTGTCATCTTGTCTCCCCCTCTAGCACAACCTGAATCGCCTCTTGAACCGATTGTACCCCAATGACTTCAATGCCCTCTGGCAGTTCCCAGCCTAAGGTATTTTTATAGGGAATAATGGCCCGTTTAAACCCTAATTTGCGGGCCTCTGTCAAGCGTTGCTCAATACGGGACACACCCCTTACTTCTCCTGTCAAACCCACTTCACCAATAACGACATCATAAGGACTGGTCGGTTTTTCCCGGAAGCTGGAGGCAATGCTAATGGCCATGCCTAAGTCCAGGGCCGGCTCATTTAACTTGACGCCACCGGCCACATTAATATAAGCATCCTGATTTTGCAATAAAAGGCCAACCCGTTTTTCCAACACGGCCATGATGAGGGACACGCGATGATGATCAACACCGGTGGCTGTGCGTCTCGGCGTACCAAAGCTGGTCGGTGTCACCAATGCTTGTAATTCAACAAGCACAGGCCGGGTTCCTTCCATGCTGGCCACCACAATGGAACCTGCTGCACCATGGGCCCGTTCCTCCAGAAAAAGTTCCGACGGATTGACCACTTCCACGAGCCCAGACTCTTGCATATCAAAAATGCCGATTTCATTGGTCGAACCAAAACGGTTTTTGACAGCACGCAAAATGCGGTATGTGTGATGCCGCTCGCCTTCAAAATAGATGACCGCATCCACCATATGTTCCAGTATTTTTGGCCCCGCAATGGCGCCTTCCTTTGTCACATGGCCGACCACAAAGATGGCAATGCCTTTACTTTTGGCCACTCGCATTAACACTGCCGTGCATTCACGCACTTGGGCCACACTGCCTGGAGTGGAACTCACCTCAGGATGATACACCGTTTGGATCGAATCAAGGATGACCACTTTGGGCTCTGCCTGGTCAATCTGCCGTTCGATCTCATCAATGTGGGTTTCCGTCAAGATGAAAAGCTCAGCTGACTCAATGCCGAGCCGGTCCGCACGCATCTTGGTTTGTTTGAGAGATTCTTCTCCTGAAACATATAATACACGATGACCCTGTTCACTTAATATACCTGAAATTTGCAATAATAATGTGGATTTGCCAATGCCGGGATCACCGCCAAACAGCACGAGGGAGCCAGGAACCACGCCGCCCCCCAACACCCGGTCAAATTCACCCACCCCTGTGGGCAAGCGGGGAGCTTCCTCCGCTTTGATCTGGGTAATGGGGACGGGGCTCGCATTTTTGGATATGGAAGCCACACCCTTTCCAGCAGCCCATGGTACAGAATGTATGCGTTCTTCAACCATGCTATTCCAGGTCTGACATCCTGGGCAGCGCCCCATCCATTTAGGAGACTCGTATCCGCACGCCTGGCAAACAAAGGTTAATTTTTTCTTTGACATTCTGTTCCCCCGAATATGTATCATGTCTATATTTCATTTCTTTATGTTAAATGTATCACTTTCACAAACTTAAATAAAGAAAACCTGGCTTTTGCCAAGGCTGTGAGCCGGCAAAAGCCAAAGCTGGGTGGCAAATACCGAATTTGGTGCGGTGCATAAGGAGAGTGTTCACCTCGCCTTACACACCGCGTTCCGGTCTTACTGCACCGATTCTTTTTTCAACACTTTCAACTGCCCATCTTCCACATCAATCACAACAGAATCCCCTTTGCTGATATTTCCTTGCAACAGCTCCTCAGACAGACGGTCTTCCACCATCCGCTGCAGGGCCCGGCGTAAAGGTCTGGCGCCATACTGTGGATCATAGCCTTCCTTGACAATATGCCGCTTAGCTTCTTCAGTCAGCGTGAATTCGATGTCCTGCTCTTTCAGGCGTTTTTGTAACTGTTTGGCCATTAAATCCACAATTTGCATTAAGTGTTCCTCTTCCAGTGAATGGAATACAATCACTTCATCGATCCGGTTGAGGAATTCTGGACGGAACATGCGCTTTAGTTCACCCATCACTTTTTCTTTCATGTTTTGATAATTTTGCTCCCGATTTTCAGCCTGGAAGCCCAGGGTCGTGCCTTTCCTCAACAGTTCGGCCCCAACATTGGAAGTCATGATAATCACTGTATTTTTGAAGTCAACTGTACGCCCTTTGGCATCGGTAAGGCGGCCGTCTTCCAAGACCTGCAGCAAGATATTGAAGACATCGGGGTGTGCTTTTTCGATCTCGTCCAGCAAAATGACCGAATATGGTTTGCGGCGCACTTTTTCCGTCAGTTGTCCGCCTTCTTCATAGCCCACATAACCCGGGGGCGAGCCAATTAAACGGGAAGTCGTGTGTTTCTCCATATATTCGGACATGTCGATGCGGATGACCGCATTTTCATCGCCAAACAAACTTTCAGCCAATGCTTTGGCCAATTCTGTTTTACCTACACCAGTTGGCCCGAGGAAGATAAAGGAGCCAATCGGACGCTTAGGATCTTTCAAGCCGGCCCGGGCACGGCGGATCGCCTTGGAAATCGCTTTAACGGCTTCGTCTTGCCCAATCACCCGCTCATGCAGAATCTCTTCCATATTGAGCAAACGTTCGCTTTCTTCCTGAGCCAGTTTTTTGACAGGGATACCTGTCCAGCTGGACACAATGTCGGCAATGTCTTCTGCTGTCACTTCTGAATCAGTTTGACCTTGTTTCTCTTTCCACTCGTTCTTTGTTTTCTCCAATTCTTCACGCAGCTTTTGCTCTGTATCGCGCAGGGAAGCTGCTTTTTCGAACTCCTGGCTTTGGACAGCAGCATCCTTCTCCTTGCGGACCTCCTCCAGCTTTTGTTCCAGCTCTTTTAAGTTGGGCGGCACTGTGTAGGATTTGAGCCGCACTTTGGAGGCTGCTTCATCAATTAAGTCGATGGCTTTGTCGGGCAGGAAGCGGTCCGTAATATAGCGGTCAGACAGCTTCACCGCCTGTTCAATCGCCTCATCGGTAATTTTGACCCGGTGGTGCGCTTCGTAACGGTCGCGCAAGCCTTTGAGAATCAAAATGGTATCTTCGATAGACGGCGGATCTACCATGATGGGCTGAAAACGGCGCTCAAGGGCTGCATCTTTCTCAATGTATTTGCGATATTCATCTAAAGTGGTGGCTCCTATACACTGCAGTTCTCCGCGGGCCAAAGCCGGTTTCAGGATATTGGAAGCATCAATGGCACCCTCCGCTCCGCCGGCGCCAATCAAGGTGTGCAGCTCGTCAATAAACAGGATAATGTTTCCGGCCTGGCGGATTTCATCCATCACTTTTTTCAGGCGGTCTTCAAATTCCCCGCGATATTTGGTGCCAGCTACCACTGTGCCCATATCCAGGGTCATCACCCGTTTGCCGCGCAAAGTTTCCGGGATTTCATTGTTGACAATGCGCTGGGCCAGTCCTTCGGCAATCGCCGTTTTACCTACACCGGGTTCACCAATCAGCACCGGATTGTTTTTGGTCCGGCGGCTGAGCACCTGGATCACCCGTTCAATTTCCTTGTCCCGTCCAATCACAGGATCCAGCTCATCATTTTTGGCAATGGCCGTCAGATCACGGGCAAGGCTATCCAGCGTAGGCGTACTGGCTCCACCCTGCCCTCCTTGAGGGGTTGCAGCCATGGCTTCATTGGAGCCTAACAATTGCAGCACCTGCTGTCTGGCTTTATTCAGGCTGACCCCCAAATTGTTTAATACTCTGGCGGCCACGCCTTCCCCTTCACGGATCAGCCCCAAGAGCACATGTTCCGTTCCCACATAAGTATGACCTAGTTTTCGGGCTTCATCCATCGACAGTTCAATCACCTTTTTGGCCCGGGGGGTATAATGGATGTTGCCCGTTGTCTGCGTTCCCCTGCCGATCAGCGTCTCCACTTCTTTGCGGATTTTTTCCATATCCAGATTTAACGCTTGCAATGCTTTGGCAGCAATCCCTTCCCCTTCGCGAACCAAGCCAAGCAAGATATGCTCGGTGCCGATGTTGTTATGACCCAAACGCATCGCTTCCTCTTGAGCTAAAGCCAATACTTTTTGGGCTCGTTCTGTAAAGCGACCAAACATCATCAGCAAACACCTCCATTGGGGTTTATTTTTATTGGGTATGTTATCTTTGTTATGTTGTTAATAAGCGCTCACGAATTAATTTTGCCCTTCTCACATCCCGTTCATCAGGGGACAGCATCTGTCCGGCATATTGCTGCAAAAATCCAGGCTGGGTCAATACGATCAGTTCATTCATAATGGTGGATGAAACTCCTTTAATCAAACCTAGATCAATTCCCAGCCGCACATCGGACAAGCGCTGCATGGCCTCTTTGCTCTCTATCACCCTGGCATTGGCCAGAATACCATAGGAACGGAAGATTTTATCCTCCAATTGCACACGGGAAGATTCCAGAAGCTGCTTACGTGCCTGTCTCTCCTGCTCAATCAATTGCATGGCGACATTGCCTAGATCCTCAATAATCTCTGTTTCTGAGCGACCCAAGGTGATCTGGTTGGAAATTTGGAAAATGTTACCCAGTGCATCGCTGCCTTCACCGTAAATCCCCCGTACAACCAGCCCCAGCTGATTGATGGCCGGCAAAATGCGGTTCATTTGCTTGGACATGACCAAAGCGGGCAGATGGACCATTACCGAAGCCCGTAAACCCGTGCCCACATTGGTTGGGCAACTGGTCAGGTAGCCCCGCTTCTCATCAAACGCAAAGTCCACATTCATCTCCAGCCAGTCATCGATGCTGTTGGCCTGGGTCCATGCTGCCTCCAGCTGAAAGCCAGGAAAGAGACACTGGATGCGCAGATGATCCTCTTCATTAAGCATAATGCTGATCGATTCATTTTCACTTAAAATCACAGCTCCCGCCCTTGCTTCCTCAGCCAGAAGGGGACTGATCAGGTGCTTTTCCACCAGCACTTTTTTCTCCAGGGAACTCAAATCTTCCATGCGCAAAAGTTCCAGGTTGCCCAACGCCTGGTTATCTTTGCTTCTTTCTAGTATTTTTTCCATTTTGGAAACCACTTTTTCCAGCTGTTCCCGGGTGGCAATCATAGGAAAAGGGATGTCCGTCAAATTGCGGGCCAGACGGATGCGGCTTGAGATGACAATATCCTGGTCAGGACCGCCCCCTTTCATCCAATCACTCAGAGCTTGATTGATAAAACGTTGCAGTGACATGCCTCGCCCCTCCTCATTCTTGAACCAACTGTTTCTCCAGCTCGCGGATCTCATCGCGCAGCTTAGCGGCCAGTTCAAATTCTTCATTGGCTACCGCTTGCTGCAATTTTTGTTTTTTAAGCTCGATTTCCTTCTTCATTTTCAAGCGCGATCCCGAACGGCGCGGGATTTTACCGTGATGGCTGACATTGCCGCTATGCACCTTTTTGAATAACGGCTCCAGCCGGTCCCCAAAGACACGGTAACAGTGAGCGCAACCAAAACGCCCGCTTTTGGAAAACTGGGCATAGGTTAGCCCGCACCGGTCACAGCGCAAGGGATGGGCATAGGTCGTTCCAGTCCCGCTGGGCTGATCAAAGGAAAGAAATCCGGATAACAAATTATGAATTGAAAAACTGTTGTTGAAACCGGGAAGCATTTCTCCCTTATCCTTGGCACATACATCGCACAAATGAATCTCCGTCTTCTGTCCGTTAACGATCTTGGTGAAATGTAAAGTGGCCGGACGTTCACCACACTCTTGGCAGTGCATGACACCCACTCCTTTGTTATCATGGGAAATTTAACCTGTTCAACACCTCATTGGTACAGCAACGACACGAGCATCGCTTTCAGGAGCTTGGCCCTCAGCTGATCCCGGACCCGCACGTCAAAGGGGAGAACGTTGCGCTGAACGACCGCTTTCATCAAGCGGGCTTCCCGCTCCGTCACCAGTTCTGTTTCCTGCAACCGGTCAATAATCCCTTCAGCTGCTGTTTGAGAAATATCATCCTCGATCAGACGGAGCAAGGTTTGCAAGTGCCGCTGTTCATCCACAACACGTACCTTGCGGATACGGATAAATCCGCCACCTCCCCGCTTGCTTTCCACCACATATCCTTTTTCAACGGTAAAGCGGGTTTTGATCACATAATTGATTTGGGAGGGGACGCATTGAAACTTGTCGGCCAGTTCACTCCGTTGAATCTCAATATACCCCTTTTTACTATTGTCTAAAATGCTTTTTAAATAATGCTCAATAATGTCAGAGATGTTTTTCATGGTGCCTGGTCAACCTCCAAACCGGATCACCTGAGGTGAATCAACCCTCACCCTCCAGTTGCCATGAAAAGAATGGCCAAAGGTTTTGACTTTGACTATCTTTGACTTTACTTAAATTATACGCAATAATGTGCCATAATGCAAGTCTGTTCGTAAAAAATTTTTCCCGCTCTTAGTGTCGTTCAAACATCGAGATTTATGTGCGGCATATAGTTTGCTGCTCAGTACCCATAGCTTCCTAGTTTGTCATACAATAAGGGCTGCCCCCATTTCACCGGGGTCAGCCTTTTTTCAATGCTTTTTGTTTTAACTTACCTCCGACAGAAGTCTCCCACTTCTAAGCGAAGCGAAAGTGGGAGATGAATGTCGGTTTGATGTAGCCTTAATATGATGAGTGTGGTAAAATAAAATCAAACAAACGTTCGTATTGTGGTCGAGTGAAGGTGTCTCTATCGCTTTCCGAACGTCTATTTCGTTGTGAATGCGGTTTTGTGGCAGACAGAGACACCAACGCCGCCATAAATATCAAAAAGGAAGGTCTGAAACAGTTAGGGACTGCCTGACTGGATCTCGAACCGTGGGGCACACGGGGATCGCTCGGTCAATTTTCCTTCGTTAGAAGGGATTACCCGAGAAGCCCCCACCTCTAAGCGTTAGCGTAGGTGGTGGGAGTATGTCACGGCCCTATTTATCTATGCTCACTTCTCTGACACCCTCCAAACTGCGCAGCTGGTCAACCAAAATGGCCATGGAAACAGTATTGGGGATCCGAATGCTCAGTACCAGGCGGACCGTATCAGGGTCTGTCTGGCTGGCCTCCTCAATGGACAACTTGCGGATATTCACATTTTGCTCCCCAAGCTTAGTGCAAATTTCTCCTAACTTGCCTGGCTGATCCTCCACTTTAAGCACCAGACGGTGAAAATAACTTTTGTGCAGCACAGCCGATTCAAAACGGTTGAGCACAACCAGGCTCAACAGAACCAGCCCTGTGGACAAAATAGCGCCAAAGTAGAAGCCGGCTCCTAAGGCCAGCCCAATGCCGGCGACAACCCACAGGGAGGCCGCTGTGGTTAACCCCCGGATGGCAAAGCCGTGTACCAAGATTGTTCCGGCTCCCAAAAAACCGATGCCGCTCACCACCTGGGCAGCCAGCCGGGCGGGATCCGCCACCACATAGCCGTACTGGCTCCGCTCTTTAATATATTCCTCAAAACCATAAATGGAGATGAGCATAATCAAGGCAGAGCCCACACAAACCAAAATATGAGTGCGAAAACCAGCCGGGCGGTTGCTTTGCTCCCTCTCCAAACCCACCAAACCACCAAGTAAGGTGGCCAGCAATAAACGCAAGGTAATTTCTAAATAATGGGCATCCTGAATCCACATCCACCACTTATGAAAAATTTCCATTCCACAGTCCCTCCTCCACTCATTCCAATAAGAAAAAAGGGTTTGGTTAAAAGTTATGATTTACTATACCATAATTATTTCCGAGAAGGGAGCCAATCCCGGCATGCTTATCCATCTTGTCTCATATACATGAAGACAAGCAAAGGATGTGATAAGCATGGGAGTCCGCCTTCCATCGCTGTGGCAGGGGTTCTAAACGGCCTGTAGTTCGGCTTGTTCTTCGCCGGCCTCCATTTCTATTCCCTGTGGTTTGCTGAACAAGACGGATTGACCTGGGTGAGTTTAATTGAGTTTAAAAGGGCAATACAAATGAATAAAACAGCGGTTGGCTGAAACAGTAAAAACCGGCCAAAAAGGCCGGTAGCAAAAATGTTGCCGCTTAGGAAAGTGCCAGCATACGGTCCAGGGCCAGCTTAGCCGGTCCCGCCACCTCTTCCGGCACCCGGATAGTATTGACAATCTCTCCACTGTGTATGCTTTCCAAGGCCCACAAAAGATGAGGCAGGTCGATCCGGTTCATCGTTAAACAGGGACAGATCATATCATTCAGCAAGCGGATGGTCTGCTCAGGATGGTTTTGGGCCAGGCGTTGCACCAGATTCACTTCTGTGCCAATGGCCCATTTGGCCCCGGAAGGCGCCTGTTTCACCTGTTTGATAATGTATTCCGTGGAACCGCTGTCATCAGCGGCACTGACCACCTCATAACAACATTCCGGGTGAACCAGCACCCTCATCTCCGGATCCCGTTTGCGCACCGTCTCTACATGTTCCAGCTTAAAATGTTGGTGGACAGAACAAAAACCTTTCCACAAGATCACTTTGATGTTCTTCAGTTCTGTTTGCACATGTTCCAATTCCCGGGTCAAGGGATTATAAACGGCCATCTCCTCCAGTTCAAGTCCTAAGCTGGCCGCTGTATTGCGTCCCAGATGCTCATCAGGAAGGAACAAAATGCGCTCCTTTTGTTCAAATGCCCATTGAAACATCTTTTTGGCATTAGAGGACGTGCAGGTGATCCCGCCGTGCAGTCCGCAAAAGGCCTTAATCGCAGCTGTGGAGTTCACATAGGTCATGGGCACGATGGTCTGGCCAAACAGGTCCGTCAAAATGTCCCAACACTCTTCGACCTGTTCATCATCCGCCATGTCGGCCATGGAACAACCGGCCTTCAAGTCTGGCAAAATCACCGTTTGGTGACCAGCGGTTAAAATATCGGCCGTCTCAGCCATAAAATGGACGCCGCAAAAGACAATATATGAAGCTTGTTGCTGCTGTGCTGCCAACTGGGCCAGTTTTAAAGAATCCCCTGTAAAATCAGCAAACTGGAATACTTCATCCTTTTGATAATGGTGACCCAAAATGACCAGTTTATCTCCCAATGCTTGTTTAATGGCCCTCACCCGCTCCTCCATCTCATCCCTCGTCCACTTTTCATAGAACTCGGGCGAGATGGAGGAAGGTTTGACCGGTGTCCGTGTCATGGTGTTTCCCCCTTCATTTTTTTACACTCCCGTCTAAGTTGAGACTGATGTCCAAGGCTGGTGCAGAGTGGGTCAGCCAGCCGATAGAAATGACTTGCACCCCGGTTTGGGCGACCTCCTCCAAATGTTCCAAACGCATGTTACCGGAAGCTTCACTGACAATGGAGGGAGGAATAAGAGCAACAGCTTCCTTGAGCTGGGCCACCGTCATGTTATCTAACAGAATGCCGTGCACCCCTAAGGCCACCGCTTCCTGTACCTGCTCAAGGGTTTCTGTTTCCACTTCAATAAAGACTGTGTGACCCATTTTTTCCCGCACCCGGCGCACTGCTTCACGGATGCCTCCGGCGGCCTGGATATGATTGTCCTTGATCAGCACCGCATCATCCAGCCGCAAGCGGTGATTAATGCCGCCGCCCACCGCAACCGCATATTTTTCCAACATCCGCAGGCCCGGTGTGGTTTTGCGGGTATCGGCAATTTTGACGCCGTACGGTTTCACGATGTCAACAGCCCGCCGCGTTTGAGTGGCAATCCCCGATAAGCGCTGCACATAATTGAGGGCGACCCGTTCACCAGTCAGAATGGCCCGCGCCGGACCGTGCACACGCAGAAGAGGCAGGCCAGGCTTCACACACTGCCCTTCCTTGACCACAGGTTCTATTTCCACCCGGGGATCCACCAGCTTCATGACCTGTTCAAAGACAGGGAGACCAGCCATAATGCCCTCCTCTTTAGCCACCACCATGCCGCTGGCCCACTGTTCCGCTGGCACGACGGCTTCCGTCGTCCGGTCTCCAAACCCCACATCCTCAATTAACGCTTGTTTCAACTGTTCCTGTAACAGGAGAACATTCATGGGTGCTCCTCCTCCACTTCGTCCGGATGTGCCGCCATTCCTCTCGCTCATCAGGATAATCCGCCCGATAATGGGCCCCCCTGCTCTCTGTTCTGGCCAGGGCTGAGCGGGTAATCGCCTGGGCGACCCGGACCATATGCCACCACACAGGGTGATGATGAGCCCAAGCGCTCTCCCACTCGTGAAGCTTCGCTTCCAAGCGGTTTAATCCGCTGGCCGTTCTCACTAGTCCGGCATCAGCCCACATCATCTCTTGGAGCTCACGTGTGGCCTGATGATTCATCAGCTCTCGGGCAGAAAGGGCATAGTGCCGGTCAGTAAAACGGGGCTGTACATCCATTACGGCAGTGGCAGCTGCCATCCTGTTTATGTCCTCTCGGAGCGCCTCTGCAATCCGATTAGCAAACACCAACGCTTCCAACAGGGAATTGCTGGCCAAACGATTGGCACCATGCACACCCGTGCAAGCCACTTCCCCGCAAGCATACAATCCGTCCAGCGCAGTGCGTCCCCACTCATCCGTCCATACACCCCCCATAATAAAGTGGGCAGCGGGCGTCACCGGCAGCGGTTGTGTCACTGGATCAAACCCAAGTTCCCGGCAACGCCGGTAAATCGTAGGAAAACGGCGTTCAAACACGGATCCGAGACGGGTTGTATCCAAATAAACCCGCTGTCCTTTTTGTTGCTGGTCAAAAATGGCCCGGGCCACCACATCCCTGGGAGCTAAGTCAGCCCAAGCATGATACTGGACCATAAAGGGCTCACCCTGCCCATTGACCAACACCGCCCCTTCTCCCCGCACCGCTTCGGATATAAGGGGCTTGGGATGTACAGGTACAGCCAGTGCCGTGGGGTGAAACTGGACAAACTCCATGTCCACCAGTTCCGCTCCGGCTTCACTGGCCACAGCCATCCCATCTCCTGTGCTGAACAAAGTATTGGTGGTCTCCCGGTAAAGCTGGCCGCAACCGCCAGTCGCCAAGATGACAGCATCTGCCTGAACCAAGACATGCTTACCTTGAGTAAACAGCAAGGCCCCCAAGCAGCGAGCACCATCTGCCACTAGTTGTTCCACAAACGTCTGTTCATAGACGGAGATGTTCTCCTCCGCTTGTACACACTGCATCAACGTATGAACGATAGATGCTCCGGTGGCATCTCCACCAGCATGAATCACCCGGGGAAAGGAATGAAACCCTTCCCGGCCCAGTTCTAAGCGGCCGGCCAGATCGGTATCAAAAGGGACACCCAAGCGCAGCAAGTCATCTAATACGGAAAAACTGTAAGCGGCCAACACCTCTACGGCTTCCCGGTTGTTCAGCCCACACCCAGAGCGAAGGGTGTCTTGCACATGTGCAGCTGCTGAATCCCCGTCTCCTACGGCCACGGCGATGCCGCCTTGAGCCTGGCTGGAGTTGCTTTGGTGCCAAGCCGATTTAGTCACCAGCATGACCTGGGCCAACTCACTAAGCTTTAAGGCAGCATACAGACCGGCCACACCACTGCCGATCACCAGCACATCTGTTTGAACGCGTTGCATACTCCTCGTCCCTTTACATCAGAATGGTTCAGCCCACAAACAGCTTAATGGTTTAGCCCCATTATAGTTGGCATATTTACATATGTCAATATATGTGTCTTGACACATGTCATCATCCTTCCTATACTGGGAACAAACGACCCTTCGACATAATTCATCCGTTATAGGGAGAGAATGGCTGGGGAGGAGAGAAGATATGCCGCGCTATGTTTATCTGGATCATGCCGCCACCACCCCATTGGATCCACAGGTGTGGCAGGCCATGAAACCCTATTGTCTGGATGTGTTTGGCAATCCAAACAGCCTTCATCTGTTCGGTGATGAAGCCGATGAAGCCGTTCAACAAGCGAAGGGAGATATTTTACATCTCTTAGGGGCCAAGCAAGGGAAGATTGTTTTAACCAGCGGAGGAACAGAGGCTAACAATTTGGCCCTGATGGGGATTGCCCAGACATATAAGCATCAAGGAAAGCATATGGTGATCAGTGCGATAGAACATGATTCCGTCTTGTCCACCTGTGCCAGTTTGGCAAAGCAGGGTTTTACCATCCATTATGTTCCCGCGGACAGAACTGGGCAGGTACGCCTGGACGAATTGGAGCAAGCTTTAACTGAAGAAACCATTTTAGTTTCCGTCATGCATGCCAACAACGAAACAGGGGTCATACAACCGATTGAAGACATCGGCCGCCTGCTTCAGGCCAAACGCTTGAAGCAAGGGACAAAAACACCTTTTTTTCATTGTGATGCAGTACAAACCGTGGGCAAAATACCTATCCAGGTAGACGAGTGGAACATTGATCTGCTCTCCTTTTCGGCCCACAAGTTTTATGGTCCCAAAGGGGTTGGGGGGCTGTATGTACAAAAAGGCATCCGCCTCTCTCCTTTGCTCCATGGCGGGGGACAGGAATATGGTTGGCGCTCAGGCACTCAAAACGTGCCCGGTCTCATTGGCGCAGCTTTCGCTTTAAAACAGTGCCAGGCACACCATGACCAGGATTGGCAACACTATACGGCTTTAAACCACATGATGCGAGAAACACTAGAGTCCCTGCCAGGCATTCACTTGACGGTTTCTGCCGCCTATGCTTTACCCACTCATATTCATTTCAGGTGTGAACGTATTGAAGGCCAAGCCCTGATGCAGGAACTGTCCAGAAGAGGCGTTGCCGTTTCCACCAGCTCCGCTTGCCATGCCCGCCACTGGGCGCCTTCCCATGTCATGCTGGCCATGGGCTTTAGCGATGAACAAGCCAAGCAAGCTGTGCGCATCAGTCTGGGGCGCAACATCACAACAGAGGATATTCATTATGCTTTAAATCAAATTGAAGACATTGTCCGCACCTTTAGAAACAGTTATGTCTTATCCTAAAGTCCGCCCAAGATCTGGTTGCAAACCGGCAGCGTTCCCTTTAAACTGGTCCTAGGGATGCGGAGGTGACTTGATGCCTATGTCTAAACTGCTAGGAGAAGAACGGCGCAACTATCTGTTAAACCTGTTGAAAACAGAACAAAAACCGCTCACCGGTACCTATTTGGCCGAGCAAACCGGAGTAAGCCGCCAGGTGATTGTGCAAGATATTGCTTTGTTAAAAGCAAAAAATGAGCCCATTGTGGCCACGCCCCAGGGCTATTTGTACCTTCGTTCTCCTTCTTCCCAACCGACGCGGCGTGTGATTGCCTGCCAACACACGTTTGAACAGACAGAACGGGAGCTCATGATTTTGGTTGAACACGGTGTCAAAGTCATTGATGTTATTGTTGAACATCCTATTTATGGGCAAATCCAGGGTTCATTGATGCTGGAAGCAAAAAAAGACGTGCACGATTTTATGCAAAAAGTGCGGAATAACCAGGCCAAACTGCTCTCTTCCCTGACGGAAGGGATCCACCTGCATACGGTGGAAGCCAATGATGACAAGCGGATCGATGAAGCCTGCCGGGCCCTTGAGGCAGAGGGCATCCTGCTTAAAAAAGATTAAAACCTGAAAAAGTAAAAAAACCTCGTGAGGTGAATCTCACGAGGTTTAAGTTTAGCCCTAAAGAAACAAAAAGGCCTGGCAACGACCTACTCTCCCAGGGGCTTTCGCCCCAAGTACCATCGGCGCTGGAGGGCTTAACTTCCGTGTTCGGAATGGGAACGGGTGTGTCCCCTCCGCTATCGTCACCAGACAGAGTTTCAACATGATGGTGCTTGTTGCACCTTCAAAATTGGATAACAGCAACGATTCACCGGTGCCACGAATGAATTGGTTAAGCCCTCGACCGATTAGGATCTGGTCGCTCCACGCATTGCTGCGCTTCCACT
>NZ_BMKZ01000013.1 GCF_014644735.1 Caldalkalibacillus thermarum
TCTGCGGTACGGGAAGTTCTAGTTCTTACGGAAGAGAAGTTTCAAGAGCTTTTCGATCAGTTTTTGTCGAGTTTGCCCAATTATATCAAGGGTTTACTCGGTGTTTCTGTCTGCGAAAGTTGAGTAATTAGTTTTAAAGGGAGGTGTGTGAAAAGCAAAAGAGGCTGTAAAGAATTGAAATCAAGAGGATCCTAGTCTGTAGACTTACGATATTTCTTTTTATCCAGGGAAGTCCCGCTTGCAGGACTTCCCTGGATAATTATACCTTTAATCTTTCACTTTCAATAATCGTATTCCATTTAATGTCACTAGAATTGTTGCCCCCATATCTGCAAGAATTGCCAGCCAAAGTGTAAGCCATCCCGGGAAAACGAGCAGAACAGCAATCAACTTCGTAATGAGCGCGAAGGAGATGTTCTGTTTAATCACGCGGACAGCATTTCTTCCTAGTCGAATCATGAACGGAAGTTTCGAAAGATCGTCAGCCATCAATGCGATATCTGCAGTTTCCAAAGCCGTGTCGGTTCCTGCTCCACCCATCGCAATGCCAACGGTAGCAGAAGCGAGAGCGGGCGCATCATTTACGCCGTCGCCAATCATGGCCACTTTACCGTACTTCTCGCGCAGTTCTTTAATTTTGGCCAATTTATCCTGTGGCAATAATTCCCCATAGTATTCATCAACACCAACCAATTTGGCGATTGCAGCTGCTGTTTGGTTGTTGTCCCCGGTCAGCATAATCGTTTTGGCGATTCCTGCTTTTTTCAATTCAGCAACGGCTTGTACGCTTTGTTCCCTTACCTGGTCAGCGACGGCAATCAAACCGAGGATCTTATCTTTGGTTCCCAGGATCATCACTGTTTTGCCCTGTTGCTGTAAAGAAGAAATCCTTTCTTTAACAGAGTCAATATTGTCATGCAGTTCTTCAAATAAACGGGGGTTTCCGATATAATACGTTTCCCCGTCGATTTTTCCGGAAGCTCCTTTTCCGGTAATGGCTGAAAACTCTTCAGCCGGCTGCGGAGTTATTTTGCTTTCAACTGCCCTTTTCACAATGGCTTTGGCCAACGGATGCTCGGACAATTTCTCAAGGCTGGCGGCGATCTCCAAAATCTCCGCTTCACTTTTGCCGTTCAGAGCTTCAATATCCGTTACAGCAGGTTCGCCTTTTGTCAATGTGCCGGTTTTGTCGAAGGCGATTGCCTTCAGATTGCCTGCTTCCTCCAAGTATACTCCGCCTTTGATCAATACACCGCTTTTCGCCGCCCTTCCGATGGCGGTTACGATCGCAACGGGTGTCGATACGACTAACGCACATGGACAGGCAACGACCAGCAATGCCAAGCCTTGATATAGCCAGCGCTCCCAATCGCCGCCGAAAAGCGGGGGAACAATCGCGATTGCGATTGCCAACGTCATCACAACAGGAGTGTAATACTTCGCAAACCGATCGACGAATGCTTGGGAAGGGGCACGTTCGTTTTGGGCTTCCTCCACCAGGTGAATGATTTTGGCGATCGTGGTATCCTCGACCAGTTTGGTCACACGGACGCGAATGGCTCCTTGTTGATTCAACGTTCCGGCATAAACGGGATCGCCCACGGTTTTTTCCACCGGCATGGATTCGCCGGTAATGGCCGCTTCGTTGATCGAAGAGGTCCCTTCAATAATCTCGCCGTCAATGGCAATCTTCTCACCCGGTTTCACGAGAATAACATCGCCCACCACCAGTTCTTCAACCGGCAGCCTGATTTCTTTCCCATTTCGGATGACCGTTGCTTCTTTAGGAGCGATTTCCATTAACGAGCGGATCGATTGCCGTGCTTTTTCCATCGAGTACGATTCGAGCATCTCGCTTACCGCGAAGAGAAAAACGACTATAGCCGCTTCTTTCCACTCCCCGATAAACAAAGCGCCAATAACGGCGACTGTCATGAGCACAAACATGTCGAAGCTCAAACGAAGCAGGTTGCGAATCCCCTTCAGCATCATCGAATGGCCGCCGATGAGGATAGAAAGCAAGAGGAACGTTTTGCTTAAGAAATCATTCTCTTGCAAAAGCAATCCGATAACCAACGCAACCAAAGAAATGCCTGTGGTAATCGCTTTACGGTTTGATTCCCAAAACGATTTTCCAACCGTTGATTCGGGAGCGCCTACAGGATGAATCGTAACATCTTCAATCTTCTTTATTTCCTTTTGCAGTTCGTCATCGGGGATGGCTCCGACAATGGTCAGTTTAGCTGCTGCAAAGTTCAGTTTTGCTTCCTTAACGCCAGGCAACGCCTGGACATGCCGCTCGATCTTGGCGGCACAATCCGCACAGGTCAATCCTCTTAACCGATATTGTCTTTGGACTGCAGAAGTTTCGGCCATATTGAGTTACCTCCTTTCTTTTAGGCGAAGTGCTTCATCGATCAAATGGCGCACGTGCCCGCTTTCCAGACTGTAAAAAACCATTTTTCCCTCTTTACGGTGTTTGGCGAGGCCCATATTGCGCAGCATTCGCAGATGGTGAGATGCCGCTGCGTTGGTAGAACCGATAATCGTGGCCACGTCACAGACACAAAGTTCATCTTCCCGGCTTAGAGCGTATATGATTTTCAGCCGTGTCTCATCGGCCAACACTTTAAATAAAGGGGCCAGGCCTTCTGTCCGATCAACTTCCTGTTGTCGGCGCGCTACCTTTTCTGGATCAAAGATGAATGTTTCACAGGTATCGTCTTGTTTGGTTTTGGATATCTTGATCCCAATCCCCCTTTTGCTTATGATTGACTTTTCTTCCATGTTAAAATCCCTCCTTCTCTTACCAATACTCAAATAATCAAACAATCATTTACTCGTTACAAAATTATTATGTACTAAATGACATTTATGCGTCAACATCTAAATATACATTTGATTATTTTATCAAATGATGGGAAGGGATTGAGAACAAACCCTTATCATATGAATTCTTTTAGATATCCGGTTCCTGTTTCTTCAGTTTTTCCGTTTGTACTCAAAAAGGATGGATAGCTCTCGCGATAGAGTTTATGTCGGATCATGTTCATTGAAAAAATTAATCTCGTTGTGAGCGAAAAATTATTGCAACAAATTGCATCGGAACAGCAACGACAGAGAGAATTGCTGACACAACTCATCAGTATCATCAAATCAACAAATGTCAAAGTATCTTATTTGGATTCCAAGGTGTCTCAGTTAGATTCCAAGATGACTCAAATAGATCAGAAAGTATCGGAATTGGAGAACACTGTCGGTGAAATACTCAAACTGCAAAAGAAACAGGAAAACTTGCTACAGCAGTTAAGTCAAGGCCAAGAGCGTCAAGACAAAATTTTGGAGACGCTTGCCTTGCGTTCTCTTGAGCAAGAAACGGAAATACGGGAAATGAAACGGATTAAATAAAGCCTATGGACTTTACACATAGGCTTTTTTTGGTACAATGTAATAGAACAAATGTTCTATTACTAAGTGCCTATAGGGGGGTTGACAATGCTACATATGTACTACAAAACTGCATTTGAAGAAAAAATAGAGCATCTGTTCAAGTCAAAAGGTATTGTTCAACCTGAAGATTTGTGTTTGGAAAAACTGTCGGATCTTTTCAAGGTCCAGATCGTCTACATACCTAATGCTCCCCAACGAGCCATGTGGGATGATAATTTATCCGTCATCTTTCTTGATTCGGCCAAAACACCTGCTGAAGTGAGAGAAGTGTTTTTTCATGAGCTTGCACATCCTCTATTACACGAGGGAAATCAGCTTGGTATGTTTCCTGAATTTCGCAACCTTCAAGAAAATCAGGCCAAAGTTTTTCAGTTGTATGCTGCCATGCCTTTTTTTATGATCAAGAAACTGGATTTACCCAGTGAGGACAGATTGATTATCGGGCTATTATCAGATGTTTTTAAGGTTACACATGGGTTGGCTAAAAAAAGATGGTATCAAATCAAACAACGGATATACACGGCACAGTTTTTGTGCGGATCGGCTATTCCAGCCCTTAAGCGAGTTTGAGGAATCTCTAGGAGTTTCTGTATTTTTGTCTGAATTGGTTGTTAATAACCAAAAACCGAACTGCTTCGGAATCAATATAAAGTCCATTCGTCAAAGGACAGAAATGGCAGGCATCTCCATAAACAACATCTGTTTTCTTGTGATACAAATGGGTGATCTGGAGGAAGTTTTGCACATGGCTAGAGTGAGGTGGAAAACAATATGTACGCGGTAGGTTATGTCAGACAGTCAAAAGAAAGAAAAGACCGGGAAAGCATATCGCCAGAAACACAAATTGAAAAGATTAAGCAGTTTGCCAAGTTACAGGAAACCAAAGTGGTTAAGATTTTTAGAGATATTGATATTAGTGGTTTCCGTGTTCATTATTCAAAGCGTACCGGTTTGATGGATATGCTTGAATATATAAAAGCAAATAAGATCAAAAAAGTGTATGTATATAACTTGGCACGATTATCACGCCGGATTAAAGACTTCCTTGAGATCACCAACGAGCTGGAGAAATTTGATTGCAGTGTGGTTTCAGCCACCGAGATGATTCGTGACAAAGCCGTTAACATGTGGGGAGTCAAGAAGATCAGCAATTATCTTAACCGAAAAAACATACCTTCTCCTATTGACGGCAAATGGACAAGTCAAGCCGTGAAATATATACTCTTGAATCCATTTTACAGGGGTTATTTGCAATATGACGGGAAACTATACGAATCGCCACTGGCTCCGAAGGTGTTCTCACCAGAAGATTGGGAGAAAATACAGGAAAACCTCAACCGCTACGTAAACCTGGGTCCTCGTGGAGAAGTATCCCCTCATCTTCTTACCGGGTTATTAGTTTGCGGTGCTTGCAATTCCAGGATGGAGATCAGGTACAATGGCTCAAAAAGAGCAAGACGTTACATCTGTTCAAACAGGCAAAATGCTTTTGTCAACAAATGTCCATCTTCTCTGTTGTTCGTCTGTGATATTGTCATATTGTAACGCGTCAGTGAAAATGTCACTATGGGACAGGAGAAGATTACAATGAGCAAAAAAGAACTGATGCGTTACAAGGTCGTTAGTCGGTGGATTGATGGTCTCATAACAGGGAGTGAAGCTGCTGAACTGTTGAATTTAAGCTATCGCCAGGTTTGCCGCCTGAAAAAACGCATACTTGAGGAGGGAGAAAGTGGGGTCATACACAAAAACAAAGGGCGCAAACCGGCTCATGCCTTGGATGATGAAGTCCGCCAAAGGATTCTAGAACTTCACCAAAGTGAACGATACAAAAACTGTAATGATGTTCATTTTGCTGAATTATTGGCCAAATATGAAGGGATAGAGGTTAGCCCTTCTACCGTACGTCGCATACGCCTTGCGGCCCGGATCAAAGCCAAGCGCAAACGCCGGCCTTCAAAGGCCCATCGTCCGCGAAAAAGGAAACCCTAGGCCGGCATGCTGGTTCAGATGGATGGCAGTTTTCATCGTTGGCTGGAGGACCGGGCAGAACCCATGTGTCTTTTGGCCGCTATTGATGATGCCACAGGAAGAATTGTGGCCGCTGTTTTCCGTCCACAGGAGGACACTGAAGGATATTTCCTCTTAACCCGGCAAATGATTGAACGGGAGGGCATCCCAATGAGTATCTATTCCGATCGGCACATGATCTTCCGTTCCCCTCATGACAAGCTCACGATTGAGCAAGAACTGGCAGGGGAGTCCAAGCCATTGTCGCAATTTGGCCAAGCACTGAGAGATCTTGGCATTGAACACATCCAGGCCCATACCCCACAAGCCAAGGGACGGATAGAACGGCTGTTTGAAACACTCCAGGACCGCTGGATTGTTGAATTACGTCTTCGTGGAGTGGATTCCATTGAGGAAGCCAATCGTGTCTTACCCGAGTTAATCGAGGAACACAACAAAGCTTTTGCTGTTGAACCGACGGATCCCCATAGCGCTTTTGTTCCGCTGGAACAAAACCAAACGAATTTAGATTTGATTTTATGCTACCGTCATTGGCGCACTTTAGGAACGGGGCAAACACTGTCCTTTGACCACAAAACCTATGTTGTTGCTGAGGACAGCCAGAAAACCGTTATTCCGCCCAAAACACGCGTAGAGGTGCGTCAGACACTGGATGGAAGACTCTTTGTGTGGTACAAGGGCAAAGCCTATGCGTTGAAGGAAATACCTAAACCTAAACGCCAGGCTGCCCCGTCAAAACAAAAAGCGGGCTCAGAGCGAAAGCCCCATAAGCCTGACGAAAATCATCCTTGGCGGAAACCACTGTTTAACCCAAGAACAGCACCAGAGACTGCGAGGTGTAGTCAGACAGCGCCAAGCTGATACAGGGACCTTCATCCCTTAATGACCATACAGCCTGAGCAGCGAACGAAATCAAGGGCAAGTGCAACGAGGGCGAAAGCCTTTACCCTTGATTTCGTGAGCGTAACAGGCTAGACTTGTGCAAGGGATGAAGGTATCAAATCAATATGACATTTTTACTGACGAATTAATGACGAATTAATATGACATTTTCACTGACGTTTGACACCTAATAGATGAGGGTTCACGGAGAGATCCAATCCTCCCTAGCGAGCCTCTTCATAGAGAATATTGCCATAAAAGAAGAACAGCGCACAGCTATTCATTCCCTTGTTGACAAGATTGTGGTACATGATGAGTGTGCAACATCCATCTTCCGGTTGGAAAAACAAAAATAAAAAGCACCTCTAACAAAAGAGGCACTTTGTATTTTATGTAATGGTCGGAACGGCGGGATTTGAACCCGCGACCTCACCCACCCCAAGGGTGCGCGCTACCGGGCTGCGCCACGTCCCGATCAGAGTGAAGAAACATGTTGTGAATCAGACAGTGAATAATTTATCATAAAATAGAAGCAGAATCAAGACCTTTTTTAAGATTTTAAGGAGGAATTTTATGCAAATCCATAATCGGCCAAAACCTTGGGACATTAAACAATTCCTGCCCCTCTCCACCCCCCGGGTGATGGTCCACTATGCCACCTTGTGCAGGAATATTGCTGAGATGAGTGACTTTGCCCGCCGGCACAACTTGGCCCTGCGTCCCCATTTTAAAACACACAAGACACTTGAAATTGTCCAGATGCAATTAAAGCATGGGGCTGCAGGCGTAACCGTGGCTTCATTAAGCGAAGCGGAAGCACTCATTTCCGCCTGGGAAACGGACCCATCAACGGGCACACACCCGCTTGGAAAGTTAGATCTATTAATCGCTTTTCCCATTGTAGGTGATGACCAGTTCACCCGTGCTGCACGGCTTAACGAGCAGGCCCGTCTGACGCTGATGGTGGACCACATGGAAGCAGCCCGCTCATTACATGCTTTCGCCCGGCGAAATGGCATCACCTTCCGGGTGATGGTGAAGATTAATACCGGATTGAATCGCTGCGGCCTGGATCCTGACCACAAGGAAGTGGTCTCTTTTGTTGAAAGGCTGTTGGAGTTGACCCACTTGCAGTTTATCGGCCTTTTAACCCATGCCGGTCATGCTTATGGAGCAGAAAATGAGGCTGAAAGGGAACGGATTGCCCGGCAAGAAGGAGAAATCATGGCACAGCTGGGAGAGGCTGTTAAAGCCCGGTTTCCTTCCCTTCCTGTGGAGATTAGTGTGGGGGCCACACCCACGGTCCGCATCTCTGGTACCGTTTCCGGTGTCACTGAAATCCGTCCGGGAAATTACGTTTTTAATGACCGGACCCAGGTCCGGTTAGGGAGTGCCACTTGGTCCCAATGTGCCTTGAGGGTCCTCAGCCGCGTGGTCTCCCATCCTGCCCCCGGGAGATGGGTGATTGACGCCGGGGCCAAAACACTGGCTCTAGACCAGGGCGCACATGGTAAAAGCGGTCTGACTGGGTATGGATATATTGTGGGATACCCGGAACTGGCCATTACCCGTTTGTCAGAAGAACATGGCGTGGTTGAAGGAACTCCGGGGACACGGTTAACAATAGGACAGTTTATCCAAATCATTCCCAATCATGCCTGTCCTGTCGTTAACTTGACCGACCGTTTGTTTGTGTATGGACGGGACCAAGCGGTAACAGAACAGGCTGCTGCTGATGGTGTCCTTTCTTCTGACGATGTCCATTCCGTTTGGCACGTGATCGGCCGCGGCAAAACTTATTAATCTTCACCTGAACCACGCACAAAGGTCCACAGAGCAGCTTCTTTTTTGAAATAATCCTGTTCCCCTGAGGCAAACTAAAGATCAGATGTTCATCTCAGGGAGGAAACAACAATGAAAAAGTGGTGGATCTTTTGTGCAGTCCTGTTGGCTATTTTATCAGGAAGTTTGATCTATTATTACACCTTTCACTTTCATCCAGAAAGTGAGGCCGCTCCAAGAACGGCCAGGCCTGAACAGGCTATCTATCCTCTGCAAAGTGAACAGAAAGGAAAAAAATCACCATGTTCATCCTTGACTCCATGACGGCCCCTTTAATAGACAGCGCTTTAGAAAAAGGAACGATGAGGGCAAGCAGCCTGATCTCAACAGTTTTGACAGCTGGGAGCAGCCTGGTTGGAAAAAGATTGGGTGGTTACCCAAAGGCCAGGCTCAAACCAAGTGTTTCGCTTCCGCCCCGGCGGACCGTTGACCGACATTTACGGGCAACGCTGGACGCTCCAAAGCTACATCTTATATTTATTTGGGCTGGATGATGAACGGCCAGGTTAAGAGAGCATCTCCTCCTCCTGCCGTTCAATCTCAGCCCGGATTTTGTTTAATAAGTCTTTAGTGGATTTGCCTGTGACTATCTTACCATTTACAAGCGCATAGGGGTAAGCAGCACAATCCACACAGTAACCGAGACAATCATATTCCACAACATCAATATTGGAATCTTTCTCCAGTTCCTCTTTGACCCTTTGTGTTCCTGAAGCGAGATTGGTTTGACAAAATTCGACAATCGGTCTCATCATGAATCCCTGCCTTTCTATTGTTATGCTACTTAATTTTGTCCATTGAAGTCAATCTTTGTTCATTTCGAAAGCGTGTTCATTATTTCGTCACAAGTTATTGCTTTTTTTTCAGCATTTATTTAGAATTTAATATTGTGATTAAGCAGGAAAGGAAGTCTACAATGGACAAACACATCCTCGTCTTGGGTGGAGGTTATGGCGGGTTGCGCATCATCCAGCGCTTGCTGGCCGCCAACTTGCCTAAGCATACACGCCTGACCCTGATCGACCGTATGCCTTATCATGGACTGAAAACCGAATATTACGCCCTGGCTGCAGGCACAGAGTCGGAAGCGAATTTGCGAGTTGCTTTTCCAAATGATCCCCGCCTTAAAGTGCAGCTGGGTGAAGTCACCTCCATCGATGTGGAACAAAACATGGTTCACATAGATGGGCAGGATCCTGTTGCTTATGATTACCTGATTATCGCCCTCGGCTGTGAAGATAAATATCACGGTGTGCCCGGTGCCAAAGAAAACACCCACAGCATTCAAACCCTGCCTAAAACCAGGAAAACCTACCAGGCTTTAAACAATATTAAACCTTATGGCCATGTTGCAATTATTGGCGGCGGTTTAAGCGGGGTGGAATTGGCCTCCGAATTAAGAGAAAGCCGCCCTGATTTAAACATTGCCATCTATGACCGTGGTGAAACCATTTTAAGCCCGTTTCCTGAAAAATTGAGGCGTTATGTTTGCCAATGGTTCCATGAAAATGATGTCGACCTTGTTCATAAGGCTAACATTGACAAGGTTGAGCCTCAACTGTTCTTCAATCACGGCCAGCCTGTTGAGGCAGATGAAATCGTCTGGACGGCCGGCATCCAAGCCAACCGCATTGTTCAAGCCCTCCCTGTTGAAAAAGACCATCTGGGACGGCTCGCATTAAGCCCTCATCATTACCTTGAAGATTATCCCAATGTATTTGTGGTTGGCGACTGTGCCAGCCTGCCCCATGCTCCCAGTGCCCAGCTGGCCGAGGCACAGGGAGACCAGATAGCCCAGGTGCTCTTGGCCAGATTGCATGATGAACCCCTGCCCCAGTTGCCCAAAATCAAACTAAAAGGTGTGCTAGGCTCCCTTGGTAAGAAACACGGGTTCGGAGTGATGGGTGACACCACTTTAATTGGCCGCATTCCCCGGGTGCTTAAATCAGGTGTATTGTGGATGTACAAACATCACTTAGGCTAAACAAACATCAAAGTTGTGTTGACAAACAGGACTGGGCTGTCCCATTGCTATCCGGGACAGCCCTTAACCGTTTAGAGACAACCATCAGCTTATACTGAGTGGCAGGCTTTGTTGAGGGATGTTAATCCTGGCCTTACTGAACGGACAGTGACTGAAGGTACGCATCAAGCACCTTCCTCACCTTGGGGACCACGTAAGCGCTTCCTCCCTTATCTTCAACCCCTTCAATCATCATCACCACCAAAACCTGTTCCTGGTCCGCATCAAAGGCCACAAACCAGCCATATTCCTTTCCTTGCTCGTCCAGGCTTGCTTTCAGTTCTGCTGTTCCTGTTTTGCCTCCAATGGTCCGTCCAGCAAGACGGGCCCCGCGTCCAGTTCCCTGGGGATGCTCCACAACCTCAATCAACGTCTGCCGGATGAGATCAGCGGTGGCTGGGGAGATGATCTGCTCTTTCCATAACGTGCTTTCCCCGTTTAATTCAAGCCTGGGGGCCACCAGATCACCCTGGTTTAAAAACGGGGTATAAGCGACAGCAAGATGAAGGGGGCTGATCATCACTTCCCCTTGTCCAAACCCGCTCACTGCCAGCTGAACATCATCCCATTG
This sequence comes from Caldalkalibacillus thermarum, assembly GCF_014644735.1. NCBI lineage: Bacteria > Bacillati > Bacillota > Bacilli > Caryophanales > Bacillaceae > Caldalkalibacillus > Caldalkalibacillus thermarum. The sequence goes on from NZ_BMKZ01000013.1 coordinate 10,800, forward strand.
CTTTTCTTCATTGGACAACCTTGAAACGGTGACCGGCACATCCAGGGGAAGGGGAGTGCCAAACCCAAAAGCTTCCGCTCCCCGTTTAAAAGCCTCTTGCCCCAGCTTTAAGGCAGCTTGGGCAAAATAGATATTATCTGAATAAGCCATAGCCTGTGTTAAATCCACAGGCTGGCCTGGATCGGTGACACGGGTGACATGGTATTGTCCCCAGGAAGCGTCAGGCTGCCATCTTAAACCGGATACATGTATCGTTTCCTCGGGAGAAATCACCCCTTCTTCCAGGGCAATGGCTGCCGTCACCGGCTTAAAAGCGGACCCCGGAGGATAGGCCTGGTTAAAACGGTTAAACAAGGGCTTGGCTGGATCTTCAGACCACGCTTGCCATTGTTCAGGCGATAAACCCACAATAAACAGGTTGGGATCATAGGCAGGGCTGTTGACCAGGGCCAATATCTCCCCTGTCCGGGGATGAATGGCCACTGCTGTGCCAGCCTCTCCTTCCAGTTGACGGTACAGTTCCTCTTGAAGGCGGATATCAATTGTCAAGGTGATATTCTCTCCATGCACCGGATCTTGTTGGGCAATAATTTCCTTCCTGTTGTTATTTTCGTCTGTGGTGTAGATGATGGCCCCATGTTTTCCGCGCAAACGTTCTTCAAACCACTGCTCCACTCCCGTTTTGCCAATCCAATCTGTTTGGCGGTAACCTTTCTCCCTCAGTTCTTCCCATTCCTCTGCCGTCAGGGGCTGGATGTAACCCGTTAAATGGGCTGCGCTCTCTTTATGGGGATAGACACGTCCCGGAGTATCCTGAATCATGACGCCTTTAATAGACAATAACCTTGTTTTCTTTTCTTCATCATCTTTAGCAATGGTCGCCAGCGGCACAAACCAGTCGGGCTGGACCCAGGAAGCATCCAGCTCTTGTTTGATTCTGTCCACAGACAGGCCCAGCTCCTTGGCCAGCTGTTCAAGGGCCTGGTCAAGATCTTCCCCTTCCTCCAGTCTGGCCGGAACCACACCTACTGAGCCAAGGGTGCCGTTTATAGCCAGACCTATACCGTTGCGATCCACAATTTCCCCTCTGTGAGCTTCCAGGATCTCCACTCTGACTTTATCTTCCCCTTCTAATTGGGGAAAAATCATGCTTGGATCCCACACGATTCCCCATCGCTTTTCACCTGCTTCTTCATCTTGTTCCTGAACCAGCGTGACCGTGTGCTCAAAACGGACCTCCCCGGCCACCGTCTTCATGGTGACTGAAAAGGGAAACCGGACCTGTCCGTCCTCGTCCATTTCTGCCTCCTCAGGATAGGATGGCCTAACCTGCAAGCTGTTGGCGCCAATGCCGTCATAAATGTTTTCATAGCGCTCCACAACATAATCACGGTCATAGACGGCTTTCGCCTCTGTACTTAACAAATCATACATCGCGGCAAACTGGCCTGACTCCCACAGGGACACATAGTGGTCAAATGTTTCTTCCGGTGTGACCTCGTCAGCAGAACAGCCAGCGGCCAAGAACAACAGTGCCGCAACAGCGAAATAAATCAGCCTCATTTGTCTCCCTCCTCCTCTCAGACTTTCCTTGAACAACGCAGGCTTTACCCCTGTTTATACAGACATAGGCTGCCGTTTGTCCCAGCAGCCTTCTCTTGCAGTCTTGCTTCTATGATATTTTTATTTCTCATGTTAAATGCCTATGCTGTCACTTAGCCCAGGGCTTGCTCCAAGTCCTCAATTAAATCTTCACGATCTTCCAAGCCAACAGAGATGCGGATCAAACCATCACTAATCCCCAGTTCTGCCCTGCGTTCAGGCGGAATCGAAGCATGGGTCATTTTAGCCGGTACAGAAATCAGGCTTTCCACAGCACCCAGGCTTTCAGCCAGGGTGAAGTATTTTACTTTGCTGAGCACCTCTTCAGCCCGTTTGCCGCTGCCCACATCAAAGGAAAGCATCCCCCCGAAGCCGCGCGCTTGTCTTTTTTGCACTTCATGCCCCGGATGGTTTGGCAAACCCGGATAAAAAACGGCTTTGATATCTGGGCGGGACACCAAATAGTTGGCAATCTCCCGGGCGTTTTCCTCATGGGCCCGCATCCGGACGCCGAGCGTTTTAATGCCCCGGATCAACAACCAAGCATCCTGCGGCCCCAGAACTCCCCCTGTGGAATTTTGGATATGATGCAACCGCTCAGCCATGTTATCGTCCTTAACGACCGCTAGTCCAGCGACTACATCGCTATGGCCTCCCAGATACTTGGTGGCGCTGTGCAGGACAATGTCGGCGCCAAGCTGTATGGGATTTTGCCAGTACGGGGTCATAAAGGTATTATCCACAATCAGTTTTAACCCGTGGGCCCGGCACAGATCGGCAATAGCCGGGATATCGGACACCTTTAGCAAGGGGTTGCTGGGAGTCTCCAGGAAAACCGCTTTGGTTTTGTCAGTAATGGCTCCTTCCACCTGGTCAATGCGGCTGGTATCCACGAAGCTCACGTCAATGCCAAAACGGTTAAACACGGTGCTTAAGACCCGGTAAGTTCCGCCGTAAACATCATCACCTACGATAAAGTGATCCCCTTGATCAAAAAGCATGATGACAGCGGTGATGGCTGCCATTCCGGAAGCGAAAGCAAAACCGCGCTTGCCGCCCTCAATATCTTTAATCAGCTCCTCACAGGCAAAACGGGTGGGATTGCCTGTGCGGGAATATTCGTACCCTTTATGCCGGCCGACCCCTTCCTGGCGGTAGGTGCTGACCTGATAAATGGGAACGTTGACGGCACCTGTATGGGGATCGCCAACAATCCCGCCGTGTATCAACTTTGTATTTAATTTCATGTTTCAGCCCCCTTGATAAATGTTTTGACTCAGGTAACGCTCACTGCTGTCTGGAAAAATGGTGACAATGTTGGTTCCGGGCGGGGCCTGTTGAGCCTCTTTCAAAGAGGCGGCCATGGCCGCTCCCGATGAGCTGGCCACCAAGAGCCCCTCTTTTCTGGCCAGCTCCCGCACATAGAAGAAGGCTTCCTCATCCTCAATGGTGTGGATGGCATCAAAGTAACTTGGATCCATATACTCAGGCAAAAATTCCATGCCGATTCCCTCTGTTTTGTGCGGACCCGGCTCCCCTCCGTTTAAAATCGACCCTTCAGGCTCCACAATCACTGTTTTGATCTCTGGGTTTTTTTCTTTCAAGTAACGGGCTGTCCCCATAAAGGTCCCACCCGTTCCGGCACCCGCCACAAAAACATGGACCTGTCCATCCATTTGCTCCCAAATTTCAGGCCCAGTCGTTTGGTAATGGGCCAGCGGATTGGCGGGATTAGCAAATTGCTGCGGACAGAAAGCGTTTTCGATTTCCTGCTCCAATTGTTTGGCTTTTTTTATCGCCCCGCGCATGCCTTCTTCGGTGGGCGTGTTGATGACCTTGGCTCCCAAGGCCCTCATCAGCTGCTGTTTTTCAACGCTAAACTTTTCCGGCACAACAAAAATCACCTGGTAGTCTGTTTGAATGGCAGCCAGTGCCAAACCGATCCCTGTGTTGCCTGCTGTAGGTTCAATGATCGTGCCTCCGGGTTTCAATTTTCCCCGTGCTTCTGCATCACGGATCAAGGCTAATCCCAGACGGTCCTTCACGCTTCCGCCCGGGTTAAAATACTCCAGCTTGGCAAACAAGCGCACACCCTGGGGCAGTTCAAACTGCGTCAATTCCACAATAGGGGTATTGCCGATCAATTCTTTGACGTTTTTATAGACATGTTTCATCAGGTTCACCCTCATACTTTCTCTTGGTGCTGGACACTTCCATGATATGAAAAACTTGGTCTATTTGCAATGAAGATCCCCCTCTTATTGTCACTCGTTTTAATGATATAATAAAAGTAAGCTGAACTCAGCCAATCATTGGGTTAGATTTTTTACGCTGTTCCAGATATAATATGTGGTATAATATGGGGAGAAGGAGGAGTGATAGTGATGGAACTTGAAGCCAGGGTACAGGAAGTACTGGACAAATTGCGCCCTTTCCTCCAGCGTGATGGCGGAGACTGTGAACTCGTCGCCGTGGAGGATGGCGTTGTTAAGCTGCGTCTGTTAGGTGCTTGCGGCAGCTGTCCCGCTTCAACCATGACCTTAAAAGCAGGGATTGAACGGGCGCTGATGGAAGAGATTCCGGAAATCAAAGAAGTGGAACAAGTGCTGTAACCCCAGTAAGTTAACCCCTTCGCGTTACACGCAGAAGGGGTTTTCTTATGCATAAACAGGCAGGGCGCTGAACATGCTATAGCTTACGTTAAGCAAATGAACAGGATAAGGTGGTATAGCGCCATGGCAACCAGTCAACTTGAAGCATATGCCTTACAATTGTTGCAGGAGCGCGGGGTCACGGTCGAACAAATTGGGGAACTTGTCTTGTTTTTGCAGGAAAAATATATCCCCGATCTTGATCTGGAGGTCTGCCTGAAGCACGTCAAGCATGTACTGACCAAACGGGATGTCCAGAATGCCATCATCACCGGCATCACCCTGGACAAACTGGCTGAAAACAAACAGCTCGAAGATCCATTGCAATCCATAATTGAACAAGATGAAGGTTTATATGGCATCGATGAAGTGATTGCCCTGTCCATCGTCAATATTTATGGCAGCATCGGCTTTACCAACTTCGGCTATATTGACAAAGTCAAACCAGGCCTTTTAGCGCGGTTGAACGATAAAACCAATGGCTGCCATACCTTCCTGGATGATATTGTCGGGGCCATTGCCGCCGCTGCGTCCAGCCGTCTGGCCCACACCGTGTCCCGTCTGGGAGAAGGTTAGAGCGTTGTCCCAACCTGCAGCTCTCATCCTTTGATTTAATTTAATTGGAACAAGCTAAGAGGGAAAAGGCATCCAACAGCGTCTCCCATTCATAAGTCGGCTTCCGGTCTACACAGGCCAGGTCCTCTTTGGTGGTAAAGCCGGTAAACACAATGGCCGTATCCACTCCCGCCCGGATACCAGCCAAAATATCCGTCTCATAATTATCTCCAATCATGAGCACGTCTTCTTTGCCCAATCCCTTTTCTGCCATGATCATCTCCAGCATTAACGGTTCAGGTTTGCCGATATACGTTGGCTCGATCCCAGTCGCTGTCTGTACCACAGCTGTCAGGGATCCGTTTCCCGGCAACAGCCCCCGCTCAGTCGGCAGGGCTTTATCCTTATTGGTAGAGATAAATTGAGCCCCGGCTCTGACAGCCAGGGTAGCCTTGGCCAGTTTCTCATAAGTGACTTGGCGGTCAAGACCCATCACCACAAAGTCACACCGGGCCAGATCCTGCTCGTCCGCAACCAACTGACAGCCAGCCTGCCGCAAAGATTCCACCAGCGCCTTTTCCCCTACCACGTAAACAGTAGGATTTTTTTTGCGCTCTGTCACATATTGGGCCGTGACCACGCTGGTGGTGTAAACCTTTTCCGGCTGGGTAATGATATCAAACCGGGCCAGATGGTCCACCACTTGTTGGGGAGTTTTGGTGGCGTTATTGGTCAGGAATACATAATCGAGTCCCCTTTTTTCCAATTCCCTGATGAAAACCGGCGCTTCTTCAATTTTCTGGTCTCCCCGGTACATGGTTCCATCCAGATCCAGTACAAACAGCTTATATGTCCGCATCGGTCTGGTCACCTTCCTTTTTGTGTTACCTTTCCTTAGAATGGAGATTGCGAAAGGCGTGAACGGGCCCCAAATGATGCTCCAAGTAATGGCGGATTCGCTCAGGATAACGGCCCAGAGCCCCTTTTGTTTCCAGGTAAAGCTGCCATAGCTTTTCATGATCTACATCCATATAATGTTGAACCAGCATTTTGCGGCAAGCAACCAGCTTTTTCAAGCACTCTGCTTCATCAGAGGACAGGACTTCCTCTCCGCTCAAAATGTCAATCACGTCCTCATAACTGCCCGGATCCCTCATCATGAAGCCGTCTATCATCTGGTTGCCCACATCGACGACCGCCTCAATCCCCATCTGAACCCCCCGTTCAAATGCCAGGCGTTCAAAATGAGAGCTTGGACAATCCTGCAGCCCATTCAATATTTGGGTCAGCCCTTCAATATAGGCTAAACGTTTGTGTAACAAATCCAGATCAACAAAATACATGGCCCTCCCCCTTATGCCTCGTCATCCTGACTGTCCGGTTTGCTGTTTCGTTTGCCTGCCCAGAGGGTGATGCCAAAGGTGAGGATAATGGCTAACAATATAATCATGGCCATGCCGAGTGCTTCCATACCGTTTTGACTCCTTTTTGTTTTATTGACACACCTATTTTATACTAAGGAAGAAAAAAGTAAAAGGAGGCTCAGTGATGAACCGCGATATGCTCTACGACGAAACAGAAGAAACAAAAACCCGTTACGTGGGCTTTATTGGCGAACATAAACGCTATGACCTGGCGCTCACCCAAACGGATCGTTTCTATGGCAAAACATTGGTGATTGATATTCAATCGGGAAGGTCAGCGATCATTGGTCCGGACGATCTGGAGGAGGAAGGCTACCTGGCCCATGCCTTCAATTTAACGGAGGATGAAGCGGTGGAATTGCATCGTTTTCTGTCGGAAATCATTTTTTAAAAAATGGCGTAAGGAACCCTTCTTTCCTTACGCCTCGCGCTTTTTTACCTTTTTCAGCACGAAATAGGCACAACCAAAGTTGCAGTATTCCATAATGTATTCATCCAACGTGCTTATCTTGGCATCAAAGGCTGCTTTGGCTTTTTTGTTATGATCATCATAAAATCCCCTCAACCTCAACTGGGAATAACCCCAATCCCCCACAATATAATCGTATTTGTTCAACACCTCACTGTACCGCTGGCGGAAAGCTTCCGGATTCCAGCCGTGCCGGACATCTTTGACCACTTCGTAGGCTTGACCTTTAATGACGATATCAGCCACTTGACATCACCCCATTTCACATTCGGCTGCTTCACTTTGTTTATAACTATACTGGCTTTGGCACTGAAAGTAAAGGAAATAATTGATACAAAAGTTTACTTGGCCTGGTGGGCATCTTAAGCTCAGGAGGTGATTTGACCATGCATAAACGAGGATTGGCTGTAGTGCTGGCAGTCTTTCTAAGCATCAGTTTAGCTGCCTGCCGTGATGTCGATGAAACCGCACCTTATGATACAAAATACTTTATGGCTCAAGATCCGGACGCCGCCTTGCACAAAGGAGGTGCCCATGAAGGGCCTCAAGGCAGACAATACCGTTCTTTATATGGCGATGGGGGAGGGCGGAGAGAAGCACAAAACTTCGGAAACCGCTTCTTTCGCTTTGACCGTGATTCAGGCTTGAGAGATCACCTGTTGGACGATGACGGGCCCCTCGGTTCCAGACGTCTGCAGGAAGAACGACCAGGTTTTGCTCAGCCCCTGGGGTTCAGGGAGTATTCAGCCGATGATCCTGAAGCTAGCTACCGTGGTTTTGGCGCCCAAACCTACATTGACCGCCAGATTTTGGCAGATACCATCGCCCAGGTGGTGGTTGGGCTGCCAGACATAAATACAGCCACGGTACTGGTTACCGATGAGGAATGCCTGATTGGCTACACTGCCGACAGAAAGGGGCCAGAGATCCATCAGCAGGTGGAAATGTCCGGCTTAAGCGTTGCACCGCGCTGGTATAAAGTTTATGCCACTGATGATACCCGCTTAACCAACCATATCCGCCAAATCGCCAATGAATACACGCGCAATTATGACCCGGAAAATTTAAATAACGAGGTTAATACTCTGGTGGAACAGCTGGGAGGTCCCCAAACCGCTCCCGAACAAGAACGCCGAATGAAAGAAAATAATCAGACCCGCAGGAGTCCGCAAGAAATGGACAGGAAAGAGACCACCGAGCGTAACCAAAGGTTTGGCAATCTGAACCGGAAAGGAAACATTAACCAGTAATAGAAAAAAAGAGTGGCATGAAGACCACTCTTTTTGCTTATGCCCAAGTTTAACAACTTGGATAAATCCCCTAACTGTAAGTTTTGGCCTGAGAAGTGTTGGCCTGAGCCGATTGAACTTGTTCGTGAGCATGATAAGACGAACGGACAAGGGGACCCGATTCCACATGTTTGAAGCCCCGTTTGTAGCCTTCTTCCCTGAGGCGGGCAAAATCATCGGGATGCCAATATTTAACCACTTTCAAGTGATTTTTAGTAGGCTGCAAATATTGGCCGATCGTCAGGATGTCCACATCATGAGCGCGCAAGTCATCCATTGCTTCCAAGATTTCTTCGTATGTTTCTCCCAAGCCGATCATGATGCTGGATTTGGTAGGGATAGAGGGCTGCATCTCCTTAGCCCGTTTTAACAAGCGGAGGGAACGGTCATATTTAGCCCGGGCCCGGACACGGTCGGACAGGCGGCGGACCGTCTCAATATTATGGTTTAATATATCTGGCTTAGCATCCATCACAATTTTCAGCGCTTCATCGCTGCCCATAAAGTCGGGAATCAGCACTTCCACACTGCACAACGGCAACCGCTTGCGGATCGCTTTAATGGTCTCGGCAAAAATGGTGGCCCCGCCATCTTTCAAGTCATCCCGGGCTACCGAGGTGACCACGCAGTGCTTCAAATTCATTTGCTCGGCCGCTTGGGCCACCCGTTCAGGCTCAGCCCAGTCTAATTCGGTCGGCATTCCGGTTTTGACCGCACAAAAGCGGCAAGCCCGGGTGCAAATATCCCCTAAGATCATAAAGGTGGCCGTTTTGTGCACAGCCCAGCACTCGTAGATGTTGGGGCAGCGGGCCTCCTCACATACGGTATGTAAACTTTTAGCGCGCATCATGCGCTTCAATTCGTGGTAATTCTCATTGGCATTTAATTTTATTTTCAGCCAATCCGGCTTGCGTTCAAACTTGGTTTCAGGCTTGCATCCTGACATAAGCAAACACTCCTTTATTTAAACAGGCTGGTGGTGCAACATTCCGCTATCGGTGATGACACCTCTATTATACCCTTTTTTATGATCTAAACCAAATGTGATGCATTCTTGCCCTATGCTTGGCATGAAGTGGCATTATGAATTAGTCCGCCTCAAACCAAACTATAAAAAGTCAAATCCGGCATAGAGACAACATTAAGACCATAATGGAGGTTATTCAAGTGAAACGCAGCATCACATGCTGGTTGACAGCGATCATCCTGTTATATGCTTTATCCCCCGCTCATCAAGCTTTGGCAAACATGAATGCCAATCAGGAAAAAAGCGAGCAAGAAATACTGGACGAAAGAATGGCTTTATATTTGAAATACGAGGCCCTGACATCAGTCCCTTGGTATTATTTGGCTGCCGTTGACCAGTTTGAACGTAACATTGCCCGGGTACGCAAGGATATTCCCGAACGTGATTCCCTGATTGCCATCTATTTCAGTGCAGATGATTGGGCTGGCCCTCTCAATCCCAATCCTGATGACGATCAGCCGGAAACCATCCGGTTTTTTGGAGGAATTGGGTTAGACGGCAATGGAGACGGCAGGGCCAACCGCTGGGATGATGAAGACGTGTTGTACACGATGAGCCACTACCTGGCCCAGTATGGGGCCAATGAAGAGGATTATCGCATTGCCCTCTGGGATTATTACAAACGGGAGCAAACCGTGAACATTATCTTGACCATTGCCCAGCTGTTCAACCATTTTGGCCGCTTGGACTTGGACGCGAAAGTGTTCCCTATTCCCTGGCAGTATAACTACAGCTACAGAAGCACCTGGGGGGACCGCCGCGGCTGGGGAGGACGGCGCATTCACGAAGGAACAGACATTTTTGCCGGTTATGGCACCCCTGTCCGTTCCGCCACCTATGGCAAAGTGGAGACGATTGGCTGGAATAAGTACGGGGGCTGGCGGGTTGGCATTCGGGACATTTATAACAACTACCATTACTATGCCCACTTGTCCAGCTTTAACAAAGAGATCAAAGCGGGGGACCTGCTTGAGCCAGGAACCGTGATCGGTTACGTGGGCAGCAGTGGCTACGGAAAACCTGGGACCAGCGGCAAGTTTCCTCCCCATCTCCATTACGGGATTTACAAAGATAACGGTCTGACTGAATGGTCATTTGATCCCTACCCCTTGTTAAGGCGCTGGGAGCTGGACGAACGCAAAAAACGTAAGAAAGGATGGCGCTAACAGAAGCGTCATCTTTCTTCTGTCATCTCCTCCACAGGGATGGAAACAGGGGGCTGACTCAGCCGGCCATCGCTGCCTTGAAAATAAACATTGGGCACTTCTCCCTGTAACAGGTGCCATTCAATGGGATATCTTGTGCTCACAACAGCCTCATCAGAAGAAAAGGGGATCACAATCCGAACATCGGCCACAATCTCAATATAAGCCGTTACCATCACCATGTTAATGCCTGCTTCTTCCAATTCAACAGTAATATCGGCTTTGGCAAAACCAATGGGAAACAGGCTGACAGGCACTTTGGGACCAAACTGGGCCAAAATATTACTGTCCAACGCTTGACCGAGGGGGATTTCGAAAGGTTCCTTCTCCAATTTCAACAACTCGAAATTGGCCCGTTCAATCACTTGATTCAGAATCCGGGACTGATTCTTGGAGTTAAACGAGATTAATTGGGTCTTTCCATCAGCGGATCTCTCAATATTTAACACACCGCCGTCATCAAAGTCTTCACTGATTTTTTTTGAAATCGCTTCATTAATGGCCAAGGTGGCCATTTGCTTCACATAGGTGTTGGCAATTTCAATCAAAGCCGGTTCCAGGTTGCGCTCCACGAACATAAAGCCTTGAACCGAGATTAGCGTAAACAACACCAAGATGATGATAAAAATGTATTTTTTCTTCAAGGGGCGTCCTTTTTTGGCTTTCAACCGGCGACCCATTTTCTCACCCCCTGCAGTTATGTTTATGCATATCAGCTTGTCTATCTGGACAAATTTTTTGTCATGGGTCGAAGCCGACATGTGGCACGCATCGTTCAAAAAAGTTGTATGAGGGAAACATTTTTATATTGACTAAACTTTTGCTTCGTACTAAGCTAAATAGTATAGGAGAATTTCTTGCTCATGTTATGTAGCAGTCCTTTGTAGAGATGCATATGCTGCTATAGCCCTTCGCAACAGCGATTTTTCTTTTATAGTTCAAAGTTGCCCTAGGGCAATTTTATTGAGGAAAGACAAAAATCCGCGTATTTAGAAGCAGATAAACGTATCTACAAGCAGATAAATCCTGAGAGAATAGGGGAATGCCTTATGCCTGACAGAGTGATAGAAGTAAGGAATTTAAGCGTGGCCTACCATGACCAAATCGTTTTGGAACAGATCTCTTTTGTGGTAAACAGCCATACCTTGGTGGGAATTATTGGCCCAAATGGCGCGGGTAAATCCACCCTGATCAAAGCCATTATGGGCTTGGTTCCCACCCTTTCAGGGGAAGTCAGGGTGTTTAACCAACCGGTTTCCAAAGTGCGCAAACAAATTGCTTATGTTCCCCAGCGGAATGTGCTTGACCAGGACTTTCCCGTCCTGGTGGAAGACGTCGTCTTAATGGGGCGCTATCCCCACTTGAGATGGTGGCAGCGCCCCACAGCTAAAGACCGAGAGATCGCCAAGCAGTGCCTGAAACAGGTCGGCATGCTTGATTTCTCTAAACGCCAGATTGGAGAACTTTCCGGCGGCCAGCAGCAGCGGGTCTTTTTAGCCCGGGCCTTAGCCCAGGAAGCAGACCTGTTTTTCCTTGATGAACCGTTTGCCGGAATCGATATGACCAGTGAACAGATTATCATCAATTTGCTTCGCAAGTTGCGTGATCAGGGAAAAACCTTGTTCGTTGTCCACCATGACTTGAGCAAGGTAGAAGAATACTTTGACCAGATTGCGTTGTTAAACAGGCAACTGGTCGGTTACGGCAACAAAGAGGATGTGTTTCAAGCTGACTTAATCAGCAAAGCCTATAACGGAAAAATCGCTTTTGTGGGTGACCGGGGCGGAACATTGGTGGTGAGCGGATAATGGCTAATCTGTCTTATTTTTTGTCAGCCGTGGGCCAATACACGTACTTGCAACACGCGCTCCTGGCAGGGATTTTAGTCGGAATCATCTGTGGAGTGGTGGGCTGTTTCATTATTTTGCGGGGCATGGCCCTGATGGGCGATGCGATATCCCATGCCGTGTTACCCGGTGTCGTCGTCGCCTATATGCTAGGGGCCAGCTACTTTATCGGTGCCCTGATCACCGGTGTGCTGACGGCCTTGGCTATCGGTTATATCTCTCAAAACAGCCGCATTAAAGAAGATTCCTCGATTGGGATCATGTTTACGGCGGCCTTTGCGCTCGGGGTTGTCCTCATTACGTTAAACAGGGGAACAGGGGTGGATTTATGGCACATCTTATTTGGCAATGTGCTGGCCGTTTCCCGTGCTGATTTATGGCTCACCGTGATCATTGGCCTTGTGGTGCTTGGCGGGATTGCACTCTTTTACCGCCCCTTGTTGCTCAGCACCTTCGATCCCACCATGGCCAAAGCGCTTGGCTATCCCACCAAGCTCATCCATTATTTGCTGATGTTTTCCCTGGCCTTGGTGACTGTTGCCGCCTTAAAAAGCGTCGGTATTATTCTTGTCGTGGCCATGTTGATCACTCCCGGCTCCACCGCCTATCTGTTAACAGACCGCTTGCCAGTCATGCTGTTCCTCTCAGCTGTTTTTGGCGTGATCTCTGCTGTCGTTGGGGTCTATTACTCCTTTATCTACGATGTAGCCACAGGTGCTTCTATTGTGTTGGTGGCCTCAATTCTGTTTGGGCTGGCTTTCTGCTTTTCTCCCAAACAGGGGTTGCTGATGCGCCGCTACAGGCGGTGGAAAGTTAAGAAACAGAACATGGCAAACCAGCTTTAGTTTGCTCAACCGGCTGAGCCAGCCCGCCTTCACCATTATGGCCTTCACCATTTTTGCCAAGTATGTTGTTCTGTGTTTGAAATTTTGATCCATATTTTATATTTTTTTGTAAAATTTATAACACAGGGAGGAGAAACCATGCCGATAAAACAAAGAACATCCCTCTTGGTCCTGGGGTTGATCCTGATGTTCAGCGCCGCCTTGACCGGCTGCGCCGGGGACAATGAAGCAACACCACAGCCCGAAGAGCCCCAAACTGAACAAGGAGACGGGGCACGCGCTGATGGAGAAGGACTGTATATTGCCACCAGCTTTTCTGTTTTGGCCGATATCGTCCAGAACATTATCGGGGATAGGGGACAGGTGGAGTATGTGGTCCCTATTGGAGAAGAGCCCCATGAATATGAGCCCGTGCCTGGTGACTTTAGAATCATTAGTGATGCCGATGTCTTTTACGTCAATGGCCTCGATTTGGAGGAATGGCTGGAAAAAATCGTTTCCAACGTGAGTGAAACAGAGATTGTGCCTGTCTCCGCAGGTGTGACACCCATTCCCCTGGTGGGCAGTGAGGAGGAGACAGATCCCCATGCCTGGCTGAACCCCCGCCACGTGATCACTTATGTGAAAAACATTACCGAAGACTTGATTGCCCGTGACCCGCAGGGAGAGGCCTTGTACCGGCAAAATGCCGAACAGTACATCGCCCAGCTGGAAGAGCTGGATGCCTGGATTGAGGAGCAAATGAGCCAAATCCCTGAAAAACACCGGGTCATTGTGCTCAGCGAAAATGCTTTCAAATATTTCGGAGAACGTTACGGATTTGAAACAGAAGGCATTTGGGAGATTAATTCCCACGAAGAAGGAACACCCCAGCAAATTGCCCGGGTGGTTGAGCTGATCTCAGCCAGGGAGATTCCCGCCGTCTTTGTGGAAACCACAGTGGACCAACGCTACATGAACCGTGTGGCTGAAGAAGCAGGCGTCAGGATTGCGGGTGAAATCTACACCGATGCCGTGGGGCCTGAAGGAAGCGGTGCCGAGACATATATTGAGATGATGAAACATAACGTCAATGTCTTTGTGGAAGGATTAACCCCTTAACGGGCTGGTTTTGACAGAAAAATGTACAATAAAAAGAAAAGCGCTCTTTTCTGCGGAAAAGGGCGCTTTTTTGTAATCTGAGCATCACAACCATCCTGGCCGACAAGAAATTTATTGTTTCTAATCAAATCTCTTTATTCTTTAACAGTTCAGCAAGGCTATGCTCAAAATAGGGCTTAACCAATTCATACACGGCACGGGCGTAGGCTTGAAACTCCGCTTGGGCATCGTGAGCCAGACGCTGGTTCAACATGTGGGCCACGCTTTGCAGACTGGCTGTCCAATACCATGGGGTGTACATGCCATAAGCGGATGGAAGTAACAACCGGGCTTGCTCCGGAGCAATCCCCGCCTCCAACGCCCATTCGTAGTCTTTTAAGCCCTCCTCCAGCTGTCTCTTCAAACGTTGTGTGGCTTCCCGGCCAATGGCGCGGTCCACCGGCTCCCCGGACCCTTGCTTGGAATGGTCCGGTTTGCTCCGCCAGGCATTCTCGTCCGGGATATACCATTCCGGCTCCATGGTGATATACCGTCTGGATGCCTCATTCCAGGCATCCATGACATGATCAGAACCGACAACATATTTCCACCACTGCCGGGCGATCATCAACGGGGCGTAAATTTCAAAGGAAAGCATGGCATGGCGAAAGGGAGAGGTGTGCCCCTCCCTGGCTAAAAATTTAATTAAACGGATATCTTTGTCTGACAACTGCTTAGATTCTTTGGCATAGGAAACACGTGCAGCATTGACGACACGGAGATCATCTCCCATGACGTCGACCAGGCGGACATAACCTTTATCCAAAACATCAATTTTTTCCAGTTTACGTTCTGTTTTGGTACCCAACGCTATCCTCTCCTTAACCTTCACGGATGGTGACATACAGTGCTTTGATCAGATCAATCTCTATATCATTCTTATAATGGCGTCTTTCCCTTTCATTCCCGCTTTGATCCCCAGTTTTTCAGCTGCTTTGGTCACCGATTCCAAAGGGGCTTCCAGCAATTGCTCAATATTGCGCACTCCCACAGCCCTGCCGGCAATAATTTCCCTGTCAGCCAGCTTTTCATTTAACAACTGGATATCCAATGCCCCGCACATGATATACCCTTTGCTAGTGGAGACCACCAGCAAATTGGTTTTAGGCAGCTTCACCTCGATGGCTAACACCTGATGGCCTTCCACTGTAATAGGTGTCAACGACATCATGATTGATCACCTCTTCTCCCCAACTCTTCTTTATTTAAACTATGACCCGGACGGTCAAAAGGTGAAGGAGAAGAGAAGATCGGTAACTTGACGAGTGCCTGGCCTTTCCCGTTTGTTACTTAACCAAGCTTTAGTGTATTTTATGATTTTCATCCACCGGACGGTGTTGTCCCAATCCTTCCCGGGCCATTTTTTCCTTAAGCTGGCCAATCAAATACTGTCCCACCATTTGAAACACTTCCTCGTCACTCATCTCTGCAATCAGTTTCATCAAATCTTCCCGGGTATGTTCCTGGAGCGTGTAAAGAATGAGAGCTACGGCATCTTCTTCATCCCCGACTAATTTATCCTTATAAAATTCATATAAATCATCGATAAATTTCATTTGTTACGCCTCCTTCTTGTTTGTGGTTTGCTTAATCCAACGTTGCTTAGCAGCACGCTCCAATTTCCCTTGCTTTAATCGGGCGGCCAGTAAATCCCTTAGAAATTCAGGGAGAAAGTAGTCAATCTCATTTTTCTCATAAATCTCGGGAAAGATGCCCCCAAACGTAAACATATCCACAGTGGCCACAGGATAAGTTTCGTGCAAATCGATGGGGCCGTTGGCTGTAAAAATATTGGTGATGACAGCATCCCCGCTCTCCGCTGGGCTATACTCCACCGAGAGCCCGTTTAAAGCCAGCATGCCCAGCCTTTCACCCCGGAAACCAAACCCTTTGATTTCCAGTGATTGCAAATCATGTTCCAGAGAACGGTCCAAAATCGACCAAATTTCCTCCCCTCTCAGGTGCAAGCGGCAGGCATTGATCGGATGGGGGCAAATCCGGTGAATATCCCGGAGCCTGACAACCCCTTGGGGTAAATGATCAAGAATTAACCCCGTGTTAACCATGGCAATCGGCGTTTGACACCAGTCACTCACCGCCTCAGCCAACAGGTTTCCCAGCATGGTTTCCTCATGCCAACTGATGGGAAGCGTCTTGTCGAGAACGGTAAGCGGATGGGCCAAATGGTGTTCAGCCTGCTTTTCCCATTTTTCCAAGAGCTGTACGCTCTCTGGATCCGCTTCTTCCTCCTGCACAGCTTCAGCCCGCGGGTAACAGGCAAACTGCCCGTAAGCATGATCATGGTAAACCTGGACACAACCGACGTACTGGCCAAATTTGCCTACCTGATGGATCCAGGTCTGGCCAACTTTTTGCCCATGGGGTAAGAAATGATGGGTGTGGGCGCCCAAAATCAGATCAATCCCCTGCACCTGTTTGGCCAGTTTTTGATCCCTCGGCAACCCCAAATGGGAAAGTACAAGAATAAAATCCACTTCTTGTTTCAGCTTCCGCACACATTGGGCCACTGCTTCAACCGGATCACCAATCCGCCAGCCCAATTGTTCATAAAAGCGGGTAAAATTGACCGTTGTCCCAATGATCCCCACCTTAAACCGGCCGAGGGTTTTCACATCATATGGCATGCACCAGGAGGGACGTTTCCCGTCAGCTTCAAACAGGTTGTTGATCAAAACTTTAAATTGAGCATCGCGGTATAAAGCAGATAATTGCTGATAATCAAAGGTAATGCCTTCGTTATTGCCAATGGTGGCATAATCATAGTCCAACTGGTTTAATAAGGCAACATTGACTTGCCCCTCGGTTCCCTCGGTAATAAAGTGGGCCCGGTCCACATGATCGCCAATATCAACTAAAAGATACGGCTCCCCGTTAAGCCGCCGCCGGCCTGTAAGCTGTTTGATTTTTGCTGCCACTTTAGGCCAATTTTCAAAATGGCTATGCACATCATGGGTGAAAATCACTTCAAAAGCAAAGGTGACGATCCCCGTTCCCTCCTTATCCCACAATCCCTTGCCAGATCATGCGCAAGCCAATGATGACCAGCATGAGCCTGAGCAAAAGCTCAATGCCTTTGGCTTTCATTTTAGTGGAGATATAGGCTCCCAAGCGCCCGCCAATCCAAGCACCAGGCGCCAGGCCCAGCACCAGCCACCAATCGATATGGCCGAAATAATAATGGGTGGCACTGCCCAGAATGGATGACAGGAATATGATGAACATTGACGTGGCTGCAGCCACCTGCACAGGAAAATGAAAGAGAAGAATCATGGCCGGAACAAAGAGAGAGCCTCCGCCAATGCCAAACAAACCGGACAACATACCTACTAAAAAGGCAATGGCCAAGCCCAATCCCCGGTGATAACCATAAGCATACTCTTCACCGCTCTGTGGATCATGATAACGCTTCGTTACGCCCCAGGAAATATCCTTCTTGCTTAACTTTCCCTTAACCGCCAGCAACAATGCCATTAAGATCATGAACAAACCGAAAGACAAGTTAAAATGCTTTATTTCCATGAAGCGATTAATATAGGCGCCAACCATGGCCCCTGGACCGCTGGCCAAGAAAAACAACAGGGCACAGCCGACATCTACTTTTTTCTGCTTAAGATAAGATAAAGTGGATGATAACGCCGTAACCGTCACCACAACAAGAGAAGTTCCCACTGCCATCTGCGGGCTGACTTGCATATCTGGATAAATAATACAGAGATAGATCAAGGCCGGAACAATAAATACACCCCCGCCCAGGCCGACTAAACTGCCAATGGTTCCGGCCACAAGTCCAACAATCATGAGCAACATAAACAGTCCAAACAAAAAAATCACTCCGCTTGTGCTATTAAATTGTATGTCTTACACCATATCTTTACCCCTATTATAGCAAAACAATCAACTGCCGTGCTGCAACTTTGCCTCCAAACTTTCTGGCTAATAGAGTAACGGATCGTATCACAAAGGAGGTCAGAGTAATGAAAAAAATGGTTGCTATTTCTGTTTAAGCTTTGCCTTGTTAGCCGGCTGCGGCGTACAGGACACGGGCCTTACAAGCGAGCAACCAGCTGGAGATCTGCGGGTGCCCCCGGGTGTCCGCTCAGGATTCAACAACCCCCTTTCCTCATAATAGCGGATGGTACGGGTGGAAATATCAAATTCTTGAGCTAACTGGGATATGGAGTAAGTTTCCTGCTTCTTCATCAGCTATAATCACCTGTTAATAAAAAAGCGTGCCCGAGAAACTCAGACACGCAAGTGTAACAGGGAACTGTTGATCGGTAAGGCTTAACCAATACTGCCTTCCATTTCAAACTTGATCAGGCGGTTCATTTCAACAGCATATTCCATGGGCAGTTCTTTGGTGAACGGCTCGATAAAGCCCATGACGATCATTTCTGTCGCTTCTTCTTCGGACAAGCCACGGCTCATCAGGTAGAAGAGTTGCTCTTCAGATACTTTAGAGACACTGGCTTCGTGTTCTAATGTGACGTTATTGTTTAAGATCTCATTGTATGGAATGGTATCTGAAGTGGACTCATTGTCCATAATCAAGGTGTCACATTCGATATTAGCCTTGGCTCCGTCCGCCTTGCGGCCGAAGTGAACAAGGCCGCGGTAGGTCACTTTACCGCCCTGTTTGCTGATTGATTTAGAAACAATGGTGGACGTAGTCTCCGGTGCCAGGTGAATCATCTTGGCTCCTGCATCCTGGTGCTGTCCTTTACCGGCAATGGCAATGGACAAGACACTGCCCCGGGCACCGCGCCCTTTCATGACCACAGCCGGATATTTCATCGTCAAGCGGCTGCCAATGTTGCCGTCCACCCATTCCATAACCGCATTTTCTTCAGCCACGGCACGCTTAGTCACCAGGTTGTAGATATTGGGTGCCCAGTTCTGGATCGTGGTGTAACGGCAACGGGCATTTTTCTTGACAATGATCTCCACCACAGCACTGTGCAGGGAGTTGGTGCCATAGATCGGCGCTGTACAACCTTCCACATAATGAACAAAGCTGTCCTCATCGGCAATAATCAGAGTGCGCTCAAACTGCCCCATATTTTCAGTGTTAATGCGGAAGTATGCCTGTAGCGGTGTTTCACATTTTACCCCTTTGGGGACATAGATGAAACTGCCGCCGGACCAAACGGCGCTGTTCAGGGCCGCAAATTTGTTGTCTGTCGGGGGAACAACCGTCGCCCAGTATTTTTTGAACAGTTCCTCATGCTCCTTCAGGGCCGTATCGGTATCCATAAAGATAACGCCCTGTTTTTCCAGTTCTTCTTTCATGTTGTGGTAAACCACTTCTGACTCATACTGGGCAGATACACCGGCCAGAAACTTTTGTTCCGCTTCAGGAATTCCCAATTTATCGAAAGTGCGCTTGATTTCCTCCGGCACTTCATCCCAAGACTTAGATTGTCTTTCAGAGGGTTTAACGTAGTAAACAATTTCGTTAAAATCCAGTTCTGACAGGTCTCCACCCCACATGGGCATCGGTTTTTGGTAAAAGATTTCCAGGGCCTTGAGACGGAAATCGAGCATCCATTGGGGCTCGCCCTTCATTCTGGAAATCTCTTTGACCACTTCCGGTGTCAGCCCACGGTTGGCCTTATAAACGGAGACGTCTTTAGTAACAAAGCCGTATTTGTATTCACCGATCTCCGGCATTTTTTTGGCCATTGGTTATACCTCCTTTTTGAGGATTATACTTATTATAACATACGATCAGGATCACCGATTATTTTTCTTGCTCTTCGCTGATCCCTTTCTCCATGGCTTTCCAAGCCAAAGTGGCACACTTGATGCGGGCTGGAAATTTAGATACGCCTTGCAGAGCTTCAAGGTCACCCAAATCAAACGTTTCATCATCATAATCCTTGCCTTGCATCATGTCTGAAAAGATGGCGGACAACTTCAGCGCATCATCCACGGTCTTGCCCTTAATCACTTCGGTCATCATGGAAGCCGAAGCCAGGGAGATGGAGCATCCTTCTCCCACAAACTTGGCTTCTTCAATTTTTCCGTTCTTGACAATCATTTGCAGCTGAACCCGGTCTCCGCAAGTGGGATTATTCATCCTGACCGTTAAAGCACCGTCTTCAATCTCCCCGCGATTGCGGGGGTTCTTATAATGATCCATAATCACTTGCCGATACAACTGATCCAGTTGAACAGGGTATTTATTCTCCAACGACATAACCGAAATACTCCTTTGTTTTCACTAGACCATCAACCAGTTTGTCAATCTCTTCCTTAGTATTATATAGATAAAAACTGGCTCTCGCTGTGGCCGTCACATTCAGCCATCTCATCAAAGGCTGGGCGCAGTGGTGGCCAGCACGCACTGCAATCCCGTACGAATCGAGCACCGTCGCCACATCGTGGGGATGAACGTCAGCCAGATTAAAGGTGACCAGTCCGCCCCGTTCTTTGGGTCCGTAGATAGTTAATCCTTCAATCTCCTGCAACCGTTCCATGGCATAGGCTGTCAGTTCATGTTCGTGTTTGGTGATGTTGTCCAACCCAACATCTTCCAAAAAGTCTATGGCTGCACCCAAGCCAATAGCACCGGCAATTATCGGGGTTCCGCCTTCAAATTTGTGTGGCAACTCTTTCCAGGTGGATTCATATAATTCAACAGTATCAATCATTTCCCCGCCATATTCCACCGGCTCCATCTCTTCTAAGAGCTTTTTGCGTCCATACAGCACACCAATACCGGTTGGACCACACATTTTGTGTCCTGAAAAGGCGAAGAAATCGACATCCAGATCCTGCACATCAATCTTCATATGGGGGGTGCTTTGTGCACCGTCAACCACCATCACCGCTCCGTTAGCATGCGCCAGTTGGGCCAGTTCCTTAATGGGATTAATGGTTCCCAAAACATTGGAAACGTGGGTGCAAGACACCACTTTAGTATTGGGTGTAATTTTTTGCCGCGCGTCGTCCATATTGAGGGTGCCATCTTCATTTAAATCAATATATTTCAAGGTGGCCCCGGTTGCTTTGGCCGCCTGTTGCCAAGGGATCAGGTTGCTATGGTGCTCCATCGGGGTGATGACGATTTCATCCCCTTCCCGGCAAACCTGGCGGGCGTAGCCGGTAGCGACCAGATTGAGGGCAGTGGTGGTGCCGCGGGTAAAAATAATTTCTTGGGTACTTTTGGCATTGATAAAACGGCGTACTTTCTCCCGGGCACCTTCATAGCCTTCTGTGGCATAATTGCCTAAGGTGTGCACCCCGCGATGCACATTGGAGTTATACAGCCGGTAGTACTTTTCCAGCGCTTCTATAACGGGCAGCGGTTTATGGGATGTGGCGGCGTTGTCCAGATAGACAAGGGGATGCCCATTAATTTCCTGATTTAAAATGGGAAATTGGGCTCTGATCTCTTGGATGTTCATTATTTAACTTTCCTTTCTATTACTTCAATTAACCGTTTTTTCATACCTTCTAACGGTATTTTTTCCACAACCGGGTTTAGGAATCCAAGGATGATCAGCCGCTCTGCTTCCGTTTGGGGAATTCCACGGGACATGAGGTAATACAATTGCATTTTGTCCACTTGTCCCACAGAAGCGGCGTGCCCGGCTGTGACATCGTCTTCATCAATCAACAGGATCGGATTGGCATCCCCCCGGGCTTTGTCGCTTAACATCAGCACCCGTTCCGTTTGCTCCCCGTTCGCTTTGGCAGCGCCTTTTTCAATCTTGCTGATGCCGTTGAAGATGGCCCGGGCTGCATCTTTCATCACTGCATGGCCTAGGATCTGCCCGTCGCTGGATCTTCCGTAGTGGATCATCTTTTGCACGAAGTTTTGAGATTGCTCGCCGCGGCCGATGACTACAGATTTGCTGTCACCGGTCGATCCATCCCCTTTCAGGATAGTCAGGTTATCTGAAACGGTGTTGCCGTCATGCATTTGCCCCAGTGCCCAATCAATATGTCCGTCCCGGTCAACCGTTGCCCGGCGGTAAACATAGTTGGTGACATCTTTGCCCAGATTGTCGACGGCAGCAAAAGTCACCTTGGCTCCGGGACCAACGAACACTTCAGCAACATAATTGTTAACAGCCTTGCCCTGTTCGGCACCGATCATATTTTCCACGTAAGTCACTTTACTGTTATCCTCAGCAACGATCAAAATGTGCGGGATCATCCCCACATGGCCATTTTCTTGCCAGAAGACACTTTGCAACGGCACGTTGACTTCAACATTTTTGGGAACGTAAAGAAAAATCCCGCTGTTAATCAATGCCGTATGAATGGCGGTCAGTTTATGTTCATCGATTTCAACCAGTTTGGCCAGGTAGCGCTGGATGAGGTCCCCGTGCTGCTTGACTGCGGTTTGAAGATCAGTGAAGATCACACCCTTATTTTTCAAATCCTCACTGAGGGCTTGAAATACGGGTCTACCGTTTTTATGAATTACCACATTCCCTGCGCCCTGCTCATCCCCAATGACCCGTTTCACCTCATGGGGCAGCTCTTCCACGCTGCTGATGGGAGATTCTTCCACATGATGGGTGAAGTTCAGCAGATTCCAGTCGGTAATGTTAGTTTTTTCAGGTTTGGGCAGTTCCAGCTTATCGCTCAGTTCAAAACCGCGCAGGCGCAGGTTCAGCAGCCATTCCGGTTCACCCTGTTGCCTGGAGTAACCGGTAATATAGTCCCGCGTCAGACTCGTTTTTGTCTCTACCGTCATTCTGTACCCTCCTTAATAGCCCCTTATGCGTGTTGACCCACTGTCTCATCTTTGATGCCCAGTTCTTCCTTGATCCAGTCGTAACCTTTTTCTTCAAGCTCCAGGGCCAGTTCAGGTCCACCTGATTTCACAATGCGGCCTTGCATCATCACATGGACAAAATCGGGCTTAATGTAGTTGAGCAGACGCTGATAGTGGGTAATGATCAGGAAACCGCGCTCCTCGCTTCTCATGCTGTTAACCCCGTTGGCCACCACTTTCAAAGCGTCAATGTCCAATCCAGAGTCAATTTCATCCAGGATGCAGATGCGAGGCTCAAGCATCATCATTTGCAAAATTTCGTTGCGTTTTTTCTCCCCGCCTGAAAAACCTTCGTTGAGATAACGATGAGCAAAAGATTCATCTATGTCCAGCACTTTCATTTTTTCTTCCAGCTGACGGATAAACTTCATCAGGGAGATTTCGTTTCCTTCGCCACGCTTGGCATTAATAGCTGAGCGGAGAAAATCAGCTGTGGTCACACCGCTGATTTCACTTGGATATTGCATGGCCAAGAACAAGCCGGCACGGGCTCTTTCATCCACATCCATCTCCAACACATTTTGACCATCCAGTTCCACAGAACCCCCAGTCACTTCATAATGGGGATGGCCCATAATGGCAGACGCCAAGGTGCTCTTTCCTGTTCCGTTAGGCCCCATGATGGCATGAATTTCGCCACCCTTCACTTCCAAAGAGAAGCCTTTTAAAATTTCATTTCCTTCCACAGCCACTCTCAGGTTTTCTATTTTTAAATGTGGTGCTGACATAGCGAATACCCTCCTATGTTTAATTATCAAATTTTCCTTATCCCCGTCAGATGCCTGGGTTTTCAGCTGGGTTTTCAATTGATTATCAACTTCAATATTACATCTTACAGTATATCATATGTTATAATCAAGAAAAGGGACAAGTAGTGAACCGAATCTTACTAAATTAAAATGATTATCATTTAGTATTAGTTTTATTTTAACATAAAGCGTCTTGCTCGCAAACCATTTTTCTAAATGTAAACGGTTTCGTTTGTCCGATACCCTGCTGGTGGCAGAGTAGCGCCTCTAAAGATCTATCCCGTTAGAAAATTAATGAGGGGACTCCTATCGAGTCCCCACTTACCTGGCTCATTATTTTCTCTTTCTCATCATGTCATACGGCCGGACAGGCTGGTCCACTTTCATTTTCACCGTCATCATCGGGTGCGGGGCGCGGTCCAATGGTTCATCCTCTTCATCCCACATGGCCGTCACTTTCTGTTTAAAGCGCACAAAGTTGGGGCCAAAAAACTCCACTTCATCGCCTACGCCAAAATTGTTGCGCTGTTGCAGCGTGGCAATCTGAGTATCCGGATTATAATCCAGCACCAGGGCGGCAAAGTCATACTTGGGAATCTTCTCCGGCTTACCGAACAATTGGTCCTTTTCTGTCGGAGTACCAAAATAGAAGGCAGTCGTGAGCGAACGTTGCGCCGCTTTCCAGATCTCATCCACCCATTCTTCTTTCAGACGGAAGTTCTCCGGATCCTCACAGTACTCGTCGATGATCTGGCGGTACACATTGCACACCGTAGCAATATAGTGGATACTTTTCATCCGGCCTTCAATCTTCAAGCTGTCCACCCCGGCATCAATGAGGAGAGGCACATGTTCGACCATGCTCAAGTCTTTGGAACTCATGGTGAACGGATCGCCATCCACACTGATCCGCTTCTCGCCATACAATTCATAAGGCCAGCGGCAAGACTGGGCGCACCCTCCCCGGTTGGCGTCCCGGGCTGTCATATGATTGGACAAGACGCAGCGGCCGGAATAGGAGATGCACATCGCCCCATGAATAAAGGCTTCAATTTCAATATCCACGTTGCGTTTGATCTCTTTGATCTCTTCCAGCGACACCTCCCGGGCCAGAACCACACGGGGAATCCCTTCCTGGGCCCAGAATTGGACCGCTTTCCAGTTGGTAATGGAAGCTTGCGTACTGATATGCATCTCCAAATCTGGAGCTGCGTCACGCCCCAGTTCAATCAGAGCCGGATCAGCGACAATACAGGCGTCCACGCCGATCTCCTGCAACTTTTTAAAATAGTCTCTAACGCCAGCCAAATCTTCATTATGGGCAATAATGTTGGCTGCCACATACACTTTAGCCCCGTAGCGGGAAGCAAAATCCACACCTTTGGCCATGTCTTCAAAGGTGAAATTACCGGCTTTGGCTCTGAGCCCGTACTGCTGGCCGCCAATATAGACGGCATCAGCCCCGTATCTCACAGCAAACTGCAACTTTTCCAAATTCCCGGCTGGAGCCAATAGTTCAGGCTTCTTCAAGGGGGCTTTGGCCTGCCCGTTGACGCGTGGGTCCACTTCCGTTTTGATCGCCATACGATCCACTCCTTTCTTGCTTTGGAAGACGTAGTGCCCTTTCCTGTTTTAATAGATTTGTTCTTTAAAGTAAAAGCCTGTGCCTAAACGCCGCTCGGGAGGCTGAATGCGTTTGATCTCGTCCAGCCAGCCGCCTACCTCGGCTTGAAAAGCATCGGCATCCTGCAGATACAGATCAATCGCCTGACGGTAAATGCGGGTGACTTGCTCCAGGTATTCCGTCGTCTTATACATCCCTTCTATTTTGAGACTGTCAATCTGACCGTCAATAAAGGCGGGCAGATGCTCCAACATACAAATATCCTCATTGCTCATGATGTGGGTACCATTGATGTCTTCAAACACGGGATAGTGGGTTTCTTCTTCTTTCTTCTCCTTTAGATACAAGTTCGCTTCTGGGGAAGTGGAAACATGTTCTTCACCAATATGGTTCAAATAGTTTTGCACCAGTTTGCGCGCTGAATGGAAGATGCAAGTCATGCCGTGGATCTGGGCCTGTATCTCAATATCGACCCGCCTTTTAGTCTCCAGTACGTTTTCCAACGATAATTCCCGGGCCACGATAGCTCTGGACGCCCCTTTTTTGGCCCAGTAGCGGACAGTTTCATAATTGGTGGAAGTGGTTTCTGTATTCCAGTGCAGGGGCAATTTTGAACCGATCTCCCACACGGTCATCAAGACAGCCGGATCCCCAAACACAATAGCATCCACGCCGGCTTGTTCCAAACTCTGAAGATAATCTGGCAATGTTTTTAGACGGTCATTATGAAACAAGGCATTGACAGCCACATACACCTTTGCTTGCCGGTCATGGGCCAGCCGCACGGCCTCCTCAATTTGAGGCAGTTCAAAATCCCCTGCTACTCGCAAGCCATAGTATTGGTGGCCAATGTAAATCGCATCGGCACCGGCATCAATCAGCCTTTCCGCTTCAGCGACACTTTTGGCCGTTACCAGCAATTCAGGTTTGTTCATCATACAGCTTCACCTCTAATGTACACATTATACTATATTAAATAGAAAAAAGGTAAGGATCCCAAGACGATCACTTTAGTTAATTTTGGTTAGAGCGCCATAAGAAAACGGCAGCGGAACATGCTGCCGTTTATTTAGTCTCGTTCACTTTTTTCAACTGTTCATCCCGGCTAGATGTCCTTAGAAGGCCGGCAAGACATTGCCCTCATAGCGCTCCTCAATAAATTGACGCACTTCTTCGGAGTTGAGGGCTTCAGCCAGTTTTTGAATCAATGGATCATTTTCCCTTTCTTTAACTGTGGCCAATACATTGACATACGGGTTATCTTCCGGGCTTTCCAAGATTAAAGCATCCTGAGCCGGGGTCAGCCCCACTTGCAAGGCGTAGTTGGTATTAATAATGGCCAGATCTGCATCTTCATAGGCTTGGGCCACTGTGGCGGCTTCCATGCCGACAAATTCAAAATTGTGCGGATTCTCCACAATATCCCGAACGGTGCCATAGAAGCCCACATCATCTGCCAGTTTAATCAAGCCATGGGATTCCAGGAGCTTGAGCACCCGCCCCACTTCGGAGACAGCATCAGGATGGAGAATTTTGGCTCCTTCAGGTAATTCTTCAATGCTGTCATAGTGAGCAGAATAACCGCCCATTGGTTCAATATGCACGCCAGTGACAACCACCAGATCATAGCCATGCTGTTCATTTTGGCTCTCCAGATAAGGAATATGCTGGAAGAAGTTAGCATCCAAGTCTCCTTCAGCCAAAAATTGGTTCGGTAACACATAATCGCTAAACACTTCAACTTGCAACTCAATGCCTTCTTCAGCCAACAGCGGCTTGACCACTTCATTCAGGATTTCAGCATGAGGCACCTGGGTTGCGCCAACAACCAGTTTACCCCCTTCAACTGTACCCTCTTCCTGTCCCTCTTCCTGAGTGGTCTCTTCCTGTGTCTCCTCAGGTGCAGCCTCATCATTTTGTTCCCCTGCCTGACCGCAGGCAGCCAAACCCAAGGCCAGAACAAATACTAAAGAGAGTAAAACTAGTTTTCTCATCTTTTTACACCCCTTTTGAACCGTTTTAATGTATGGTGATGTATGATCAACCTTATCGTTTGTCAATGGCTTTAACGATAAGGTCGCCCACCATTTGAAACAACTGCACAATGATAATGATGGCAACCGTCGCGATCAAGGTAACATCCTGATAATTCATCTGAAAGCCCATGCGGTAAGCATAATAACCTAAGCCGCCGGCACCGACCACCCCGGCCATTGCCGTATAGCCGATCAAGGCAATACCGGTGACAGTCAAACCGGACACCAGGGCCGGTTTGGCTTCCGGAAGCAGCACTTTAAAAATGATCTGCCTGTTGCTGGCTCCCATTGCCTGTGCCGCTTCCACCACCCCTTTGGGGATTTCCCGGAAAGCAATTTCTACTAAACGCGCATAAAACGGTGCTGCGCCTACTATGAGCGCCGGAATGGCAGCGCTCATGCCGTAACCTACCCCGAATATCAAGCGCACATAGGGGATCAGTAAAATAATCAGGATGATAAAAGGAATAGAGCGAAAAATGTTGACAATAGTCCCTGTCACACTATAAAACAATCGGTTTTCCCAAGGATTGCCCCGGGCTGTCATATACAACAAAACCCCCAGAGGAATACCCAAGAGAGCGGTAAAAAACAGGGAGACAACCGTCATATACAGTGTTTCGTAGGTGGCCGCCCACAACTCTTCCAGATAAACGTTGGGGAAGAGCGCCTCCCAGATTTCCATCATGATGCTAGCACCTCCACTCCCACCCCAAGAGACTTAAGGTGGCCGATAGCCCGTTTAATTTCAGCCTCTTCTCCGGTGACCTGAATAAGCAGGGTACCATAGGAGGATTCTTTTAAGCGGCTGATTTTACCCTGTAAAATATTAACTTCGATGTCAAACTGGCGGATCAATTGGCTGATCACCGGTTTGCCAGCCACCTCGCCCATAAACCGGCACTCCACAACCCAGCCCTGATCCACTTGCCAGTCTGCTGCACCAGACAAAATCTCATCCGATTTTGTCACCTGCTGGACAAACCGCTTAGTGATCTCCTGCTGGGGCTGGTGGAAGATGTCTGTCACATCCCCTACTTCAACGACCCGGCCCCCTTCCATCACCGCCACCCGGTCACAAATTTTGCGGATCACATGCATTTCATGGGTGATCAGCACGATGGTCAGACCTAAGCGGCGATTGATCTCTTTTAAGAGATCCAGAATGGAGTCCGTTGTCTTGGGATCCAAAGCGGATGTGGCTTCATCACACAGTAAAACGTGCGGGTCATTAGCCAACGCACGGGCAATGCCCACGCGCTGCTTTTGTCCGCCGCTCAGCTGAGACGGGTATTGATCTTCTTTGCCGTCCAATTCAACCAGCCTGATCAGCTCCTGGGCCCTCTGTTCCCTTTTGGCTTTAGGCACGCCTGCAATTTCCAAAGGAAACATGATATTCTCTTTTACAGTGCGGGACCAGAGCAGGTTAAAGTGTTGAAAAATCATGCCTATTTTTTGCCGTTTCTGGCGCAAGGCTTTAGTCGACAAGGCACTTAAATCTGTGCCATCCAGAATGACTTTACCCTCCGTCGGGGTTTCTAATAAATTAATCATGCGGATCAAGGTGCTCTTACCTGCCCCGCTATAGCCAATCACACCAAAAATCTCGCCTTTTTTAATGGACAGCGAAACGTGATCTACCGCTGTAATTTCTTGTTTATTTGACTTAAACCGCTTAACCACATTTTGTATGTCAATCATTGTTTCACCTGCTTTCCACCCTGGTAAAAGGGCAGAGGAATCAAATAAACAAAAAAATCCTTTCTGAGATGCAGAAAGGATGTCGCTGGTCACTTCATCCTCTCATCTCTCGAAGACTTTTACATCTTCGCAGGAATTGGCACCTTTCCAGACTCTGTCTGGCGGTTGCCGGGTTTCATCGGGCCAGTCCCTCCACCTCTCTGGATAAGAGCGATGTTTTGCTCCTTTTCTGTTTTGACCAGGGGTTGGAATCTCAGCAACAACTTCTGATAAAGTACTATATCACCGTCCACCACACTTGTAAATAGCAACAGCAAAAGATTATATTTTCATAATATTTTCAGAGCTGAGTAAAAATAAAAGAACCTCCTGTGCCGGAACGGGATTCCTTAACAGGAGGCTCTTGCGGTTTCAGTTTTTCCTTTGGTTGTCCCGGCCTCTCCAGCTTATTGTCTTGGCTTTCGGTATTAATATTGTTCCTGTCTGTGGTGTATCTGTCATTATTTTGATTCAGTGGCTTTCTCTCTATTAACCTGTCATCTGGCTTTTCTGACCTATGCAGTTTTACAGGAGATTTAACTGGCCGGGAGTCATTATTTTCTTGCACATGGGCAGGCTGTTTATTCTTTTTATTGGAAACATGAGCAGAAACAACCGGCCCCTGCCCCTGGAAGGACAGCGTATCCTCCTCTTCCGTCTCTTCTTGGCTGTCAGGGGCGTGTTGCTCAACGGCATGTTGCTCAGCATTGTTAGTATTAGTAGGCAAGGTTTCGGATTGAACGGAATGATTTTGACGCTTGTTGGGACCGTTATCATGAGAAGATGGTTGATCCGTATGTCTGTTTATTGCTTCGTTTGGGTCAAACGGGGATAATGGACGGGATAATACCGGATCAAGTCCTCCTAATTCCCTTGCCAACTCAGAAACAGAACGTTCCTTTATTTCCTCCAAGTCAAGATTTAGTCCCTGTTCCAAGGCATGCAGATAGATGAGATATTTACCAGGGGATACGCCAGCCTGCTTTGCTTCATGGAGAATCGTTTGATCCGTGTTAACCTGATGGAAAATAATGTAGTGATCAGGTTGTGATGATTGAGTACTGCTTTTATGATTGGCTGAAATTTCTACTGGCTCATCCTGTTCTCCACTGCTCATTGCTCTAAAACCTAAAAAAAAGTTTTCAGATTGAATCAATTGGGCCTCTGCTTCTTGCAAGGCCATGACAATATACGGATCATAATCCCGAATGTCCCGGTCTCCTACAGCTGAGGTGGTGACCAGCACATCGGTCACATCTTGTAAATAGCCTTGATCCTGAGCTGTGATCAACATATTGGCAATGACATTTTGGAGAGAACGATGTGACCAGTCATCCATATACTCAACCAGCCGCTGGCCATCTGCGTTAAGCCCTTTCAAGGACAGCACTTCCATGGACTTATTGACACTCATTTCCACGCTGGGATTCAGATCAAGATGCACATAAGCAACAGCCGTATGGTCTGGTCCCAGGACCATATAGGCCATTAACATAGCAACTAGAAGAAAACATGAGGCCACCAAAGCGATGGTTGGAATGTGGAAAAACCTCTTCTTTTGCACACCAACCTGTTGATAAACCGGCAAATCAATTTCATCTCCAATTTGAAGCTGATCATCCTTACACTTGCGCACAGCGTGGAAAGAGCCGTCCTTGGCCAGCACAATCGCTTCATTTTCTTTCACTTCAAGAACAATCCCTTTGGACACCCTTATCCCTCCTTTCTATGCTGGATTTGTTCAGGTTCAATATAAACCCGTAAAGATTCAAACTGGCCGATATAGATTAGAGCCATTGCTATAATATATTTTCGGTTGCGTTCGACGGTTTTTCGACTGCACTGCACAAATTTAAGCAATTGTTTTAATGGCAATTGTTTTTTCTCCATTAAATAGTCGGCCAGCTCGGGTTTGCTTGCCAGTGTTTTGGCAATTTGCTTGGCATTTTCTCTGGCATCAATATGTTTAGGACAACACTCAACCAGTTCAGAAAAGGTAATATCAAATTTTTTCAGTAACAGTTGGTATTCCTGGATTTCCTCCCTTCTCCTCTCTCTTTCCAATTCTTCATGATATTGGGAGATTGAGGCGTTAATTTGAGCCAAACTCTCTAGCTGTTCCTCATCATCTTTGGATTCTTGTTCAAGAAATATGTCCCGCGTCTGTCTCGTTTCTTTACGGATGTAATCTATCACCCGCCGGCGGATTACCATTTCTGCAAAAGATAAAAAATGACTCCCTTGATCCGCGTCATAAGTTTCGATCGCTTCATTAAATGCTTCCATGGCAATGCTGAACTCATCGCGGGAACGGTCAATATATTGCTTACACACCTTTGACGTAACCTTAATCATGAACGGTGTATATTGACTGATCAATTCATTGCGCATCTCAATGTTTACTTTCGCTTGCTTAACCAGTTCCTCAATCGATGACGTGTCGTGCTCAATAGATGACGTTTCTGTTTTGTGTTCAATAGATGACGTTTCTATGGAAACAGATGATTGCTTGTTTAACCATTTCCCCACAATCATAGCTAACAAGGGTTTTTCACCTCTCATTTATATAGCATTCGGTGATCGGCTGCTGCTTAGAGGGGTTAAAGAGGTTTCTTTCTTATGACTGGGCTTAACCCATCACTACCCATCCTAACATAAAAATCTTCTTTCCAACATAGTTTTCCAGACCCTTTATAGAATCGTAAAATTTACCCATTGTCTCACAACAGCAAGGAGTTAGCCGTCACTGCCTGGTCGCCGCCAAATAAAAAAGCTGCTGGCAACCCAGCAACTTCATGATACGATACCTCGTATAGAGCAGAAACTTTAACAAGCTTTATAAATTAGAGTTTTTAGACTTGCTCTGTTCCCGGCGTAAACGGCCGCTTAAAACTTTTAAACGATACAACAAGTCTTCCTGCCACTTTTGATCCCGCAATTTCTTGGCCACCGCTAAAAGATCAAGGGCGTGATCAATTTGTGCCCGCAGCACCTCTTCGGTACTTCCATTTATCTCAACACACTGATCAAACAGAGATTCCAGATTGTCCACATCAACATAGTCAGTGAAATAAACTTCTGGGGCGTGATCTGCGTGGGCATATTCAGCTAAAATTTCATACTCATCCCGAACTTTTTCGTGCACTTCAAATGACTGGCAGATGGGACAATACAAAATTGGAACATTGTGAATAAGCGTTCGCTTATATTTTACTGTTCCAATGGCCCCTGTCATACTGGCTCCACAGCAAAAACTCATCTCTAACCCCTCCCCTCTTAACTCTAGGTTATCACAGGATCCAGACAAGTACCAGCCACAAAATTCTATCAATCGGCCTTCCGTTTCAATCTTTGAGGAACTCCATGAGCATGGCATCTTTTCCACCCCCGTCACGTTTATCAACGGCGAAGCCATTGTTGGCTACCGTCCCAACAAAATGAAACACATTTTAGGTGTGGATGAAGGGAAACACACAGCCCATGCGTCCACTCAACAAAAAGAAGAGCCCATTTTCCAGCCTGTCGATGAACACATTCTTGAAGAAGTGTGGGACTTTGTCACCATCGGCGGCGGTCCGGCGGGGGCATCAGCTGCCGTTTACGCTGCCCGGGGGAATTTGAAAACGCTTGTCATTGACAAGGCCCCTGCCTCCGGCACATTGGCCATCACCCATAAAATTGCCAATTATCCGGGTGTGCGTGAGGAATTAACCGGCCTGGCTTTGCTGGAAAGAATGCAGCGTCAAGCCAAAGATTTTGGGGCTACATTTGTACAGAGCCAAGTGCTCTCCGTGGACTTTAGCCAAGAGATTAAAAAGTTGGAGATTCCGGAAGGCACGATCAAAGCCAAATCGGTTTTCACGTGATGAGGGTCACCCGAATAACCTTATTACCCCTCCTGAAGTTAAAGGAGGGGTTTTTTGGTTATTATAGGTTTTCCACTCGACTCTCGTTAGGTACAAGGTTGCGCCCAGCCAGTTAAGGCACCATCAGCCGTTTCGTTTGAGCATGTCAAACACCTGCTGCACATCTTTATCCCCACGGCCGGATAAGTTAACCACGATCACCTGGTCTGGGCTCAAAGCAGGGGCCAGCTTGCAAGCATAGGCTACCGCATGGGCACTTTCCAAAGCAGGAATAATGCCTTCTGTCTGGGACAACAGCTGAAAAGCTTCCAACACTTCCTCATTGGTCACCGTGACATATTCCGCCCGTCCAGACACTTTTAAATGGCTGTGTTCAGGGCCGATGCCCGGGTAATCCAATCCGGCTGCAATGGAGTACGTAGGTCTCGGGTTGCCTGCTTCGTCTAACAAAACAAGACATTTAAAGCCGTGGATGACCGCCGGAACACCCTCTGTCAAGGTGGCAGCTTGATCAGGTTCAACACCAATGAGGCGGACATCAGGCTCATCGAGATAATGGGCAAAGGCGCCAATGGCATTGCTGCCTCCGCCCACACAAGCAATGACGGCATCAGGTAAACGCCCTTCTTTTTCAATGATCTGTTGCTTGGACTCTTCGCTGATAACCGCTTGAAAATGTTTAACCATAGTGGGAAAAGGATGCGGGCCCACAGCCGAACCCAATAAGTAAAAGGTATTTTTATAGTTTTGAACCAGATCATTAAGCGCTTCATCCACCGCATCTTTTAAGCGGCCTTGCCCCTTCTTAACCGCCACCACCTTGGCCCCCAAAAGCTCCATGCGAAACACATTCAGCGCTTGTCTTCGTGTATCCTCCGCACCCATGTAGATGGTGCAATCCATACCAAACATGGCACAAGCTGTTGCTGTGGCTACTCCGTGCTGTCCTGCGCCTGTTTCGGCAATGACCCGTTTGGCACCCATCCGCTTAGCCAGCAGAATCTGGCCGATCACATTGTTGATTTTATGTGAACCGGTATGATTCAAATCTTCCCGCTTAAGATAGATCTTGGCCCCACCCAATCTTTCGGTCAGGCGCTGGGCAAAGGTTAAGGGACTGGGCCTCCCTACAAACTCTTTCAAATAATAACGGAATTCCTGATTAAAGTCTGGATCATCCTTATAGGCTTCAAACTGTTCGGCCAGGATATCCAAAACGTTTTGTAACTCAGGCGGCACAAAACTCCCGCCAAATTCCCCAAAATAACCTTTCTGCTCTTGCTGAACTGTGCTCATCTTATCTCCTCCTCAACTCTGCTCAAAATTTAGAAATTTAAACCCATTTTATCATGATTAAGACAGGAAAACAATTGAAAACTGCTTCCTATTCTCAACCTTCGACGTATGTTTTTCAACTTAAGGTTCACTTGCCGTTGAACCGGGGTCATGATATACAATAGAAAGAACCTGGTCTCCCTAAGCGGAGGGAGAGAAGGCTATGCCTGACTATCCATTTCTGTTTTTAAGTTTTGAAAAAGGCAAAAGGAGGAGAACTTATTGCAACGGAATATTGAACAGCAAAAAGCGTTAGATCAAAATCCTGCCAAACGGCTGAAAGTTTTGTTAGGAGCAGCTTTCCTGATGGCTACTTCCGCTATAGGACCAGGCTTCTTGACACAAACAGCTGTTTTTACCGAAACCCTTTTGGCCAGTTTCGCCTTTGTCATTTTAGCCTCCATCATTTTGGATATTGGTGCACAGATGAACATTTGGCGAATTATTGCTGTATCTAAGAAAAGAGGGCAGGACATCGCCAATGCTGTGCTTCCCGGACTTGGCTATATAGTGGCTTTTTTCATTGTCTTGGGAGGCTTGGCATTTAACATTGGGAATATAGGCGGAGCCGGTCTGGGCATAAACACGCTGCTGGGTGTTGACACCCGCATAGGAGCTGTCATTACCGCTGCAATCGCTATTTTTATATTCTTATCCAAAGAAGCGGGAATGACGATGGACCGGGTGGTCCGCTGGTTGGGAGGGGTAATGATTCTTTTAACGGCTTATGTCATGGTTGTGAGCAAGCCTCCCGTTGGCGAAGCTGCATTACGCATGTTTGTGCCCCTGGAAATTGATTTCCTGGCCATCATTACCATTGTTGGCGGAACTGTTGGGGGTTACATCACCTTTGCAGGTGCCCACCGCCTGTTAGATGCCGGCATTTCTGGAAAAGAACATCTTAAACAAGTGACCAATTCTTCTGTTTCAGGCATTCTAATTGCTTCACTGATGCGGATCATTTTGTTTTTAGCTGTACTCGGCGTGGTAACAGCAGGTTTTTCCCTTGATCCGGAGAATCCGGCCGCTTCTGTTTTCCAGCACGCTGCCGGTGAAATTGGTTACCGTATTTTTGGACTGGTGCTGTGGGCTGCAGGCATCACGTCTGTTATCGGAGCTGCCTATACATCCGTCTCATTTTTACGTTCATTCCACAAAAAAATTGATCAGTATTATAAGTACTGGATTATTGGGTTTATCCTTTTTTCCACTTTGGTTTTCGTCTCGGTGGGTCGTCCAGTCACTCTGCTGATCTTGGCAGGTGCACTAAATGGCCTGATTCTGCCACTTTCATTGGGATCTATTTTATTGGCGGCTCACAATTCTAACATCATCGGTGATTATAAACATCCAGTATGGATGACGGTTTTTGGCGGGATTGTCGTGGTGCTGACCGCTTATCTTGGAATCCGAACATTAATCACAACGATTCCCCAATTATTTTGAAACATTATGGTAAAATGAATTTACATTCATCATGAGAGGGTGAGGTGAAGCCCTCTCATCCCAAATTTATTATAGTTACCTTACACAAACTTTCAGTTTTCCCTTGTTTCGATGTTTCCAGTCTCGAAATTTTGCCTCTGTATTGGAGGAGACACTCATGTTTAAGATCACACCACTTGGGGATACGGGGATCAGGGTTCAGCTGGGAAACACCATCTCTCCCGGGATTAATCAGCTCATCCGCAGTTTTTCATTACTGCTTGAACAAGATAAACACCCTGGTATTATTGAATGGATACCCACTTACACGTCCATCACCCTCTTTTATGACCCCTATGTGATCGGATATGAAGAATTGACCGCTTATCTTGGCCACATCAAAGGCAAGCTTCATCAGGCTGACACTCCGGCAGCTGATGTGATACATATTCCAACCTGTTACGGAGGGAAGCTGGGGCCGGATTTGGAAAATGTCGCCCGGCACAATGGTCTCGCTCCAGATGAAGTGATCAAGATTCACAGTGAACCTCTGTATCTCATTTATATGCTGGGCTTTACTCCCGGATTTCCCTACTTGGGCGGCATGTCCAAACGGATCGCCACACCGCGTCTGGATGTGCCCCGTTCTCTAGTCCCGGCCGGTTCAGTGGGAATTGCCGGTGAACAAACAGGGATTTATCCTATGGAAACCCCCGGGGGATGGCAAATCATCGGCCGCACGCCCGTTAAACTTTACGATCCTTCGCGGGAACCATCCATCCTGCTTAAAGCAGGAAATTATGTGAAGTTTGTGCCCATCTCATATGATGAGTACACACGAATTGAAAAAGCGATTGAGCAAGGATGTTACCAACCCCGAATAACGACATACGGGAGGGAAACATGATGGCCTATGAAGTGGATTTAAACAGTGATCTGGGTGAAAGTTTTGGCGCATATACCATTGGCCAGGACGAGCAGGTATTAAACTATGTCACCTCGGCCAATATTGCTTGCGGTTATCACGGGGGTGACCACAATGTGATGTCCCGCACAGTAAAAATGGCCGCCGAGAGAGGCGTGGGCATCGGGGCCCATCCTGGACTGCCTGATCTGATCGGTTTTGGCCGGCGCCTGATGCAGGTGGATCCAGAGGATGTGTATCACTTTGTGTTGTATCAAATCGGGGCACTGGCTGCTTTTGCCCGGGCTCACAAGACTGAACTGAATCATGTGAAACCCCACGGAGCCTTATATAATATGGCCAGCCGTGATCCTGAAATAGCTCTGGCCATTGCTGAGGCCGTGTATCACTTTGATCCCCAACTCATCTTGTTTGGCTTAGCAGGCAGCGAATTGGTCAAAGCAGGCCGCCAAACGGGTCTTAAAGTGGCTGAAGAGGTGTTTGCCGACCGCACCTATCAGCCCGATGGCACCTTAACCCCCCGCACTCAACCCCAGGCCATGATTCACGATCCGGAGGAAGCGGCCCAAAGGGTAGCACGCATGGTGCTGGAAGGGAAAGTACAAGCTGTAGACGGCACGGACATCCCCATCAAGGCAGACACCGTGTGTGTGCACGGAGACAGTCCCCAGGCACTCCTTTTTGTACAAAAGTTGCGAGATTCACTGACCAAACAAGGTATACACATTAAACGGGTGGGAACGTCTTAAAATGGTTCACAGAAAAATCGTCCCCTGTTTGAAGTGATCAAACCAGGCTTATACACGACCGTGCAAGATTTGGGACGGGCAGGATTTCAGCAATACGGGATGGTGGCCTCCGGCGCAATGGATCCCTTCGCCATACAGGTAGCCAACCTGCTTGTAGGCAACCGCCGCAATGAAGCCGCCTTGGAAATCACACTTGTAGGACCAGAGCTCCGTCTCTTAAACGATGTCGTGCTGGCCATTTGCGGAGCAGATTTGTCACCTTCCCTCGACGGCCACCAAGTTCCGCTGTGGAAATCCTTTTTGGCCAAGGCGGGGCAAACGCTCTCTTTCGCTGCTCCAAAACAAGGGGCACGAGCTTATCTGGCAGCCAGCGGCGGAATTGATGTCCCCCTTGTCATGGGCAGTAAATCCACATACACCAAAGGGAAAGTGGGAGGATTGAAAGGACGGCCATTGGCTAAAGGGGATGTGATTAATGGCGGAGAGGCCCCACAAGCCAAGGAAAAACTGGCCGGCCGGGGGCTTGTGAAGAGCGATATCCCAGTCTATCACAATAACCAACGGATCAGAGTGATCCTGGGGCCTGAACAAAGCGCATTTACGGAAGAAAGCATTGAAACCTTTCTTACTAAATCCTATCAGATTACCAACCAAGCCGACCGGATGGGCTACCGCCTGGCCGGACCAAAGCTCCGTCACAAGTCAGGAGCAGACATCATCTCTGATGCGGTTGCTTTAGGCACCATTCAAGTCCCTTCCAGCGGCGAGCCTATTATTTTGATGGCCGACCGCCAAACCACAGGCGGTTATACCCGTATTGCCAATGTTATCTCGGTAGATATTCCCTTTATCGCCCAGATGCGGCCGGGCGACAAAGTCCGCTTTCAAGCCGTCAGTGTCGAGGAAGCCCACCGGCTATACCGTGAGCGGGAACGCTTCTTGCGCTGCCTCAGCGTGGCCTGTGGGGTGACTAAGTAGGGAAATGACAAAACAAAACAGGGAGCTTGCACCGTCGCTCCCTGTATGGCTGGGCCCCGGCAATTGCCTGCCCAGCATACCTTTTCTTTTTCTCATTTTGACTCCTAACCGTTCCAATTCCTTGCGCAACATTTCCCGCCATTTCCGTCTTTCCCTTTTCGATGTTGCCTGCTGAACAACCCCTGGCATTGCATTCACCTCCCGTTGTGAGTATATAAGCCGCACAGGGATATGTGTACTCACCTGCAGAGGAGGTGTGTGTATTTATATTATAACATTTTCTTTATATTAATTCACCACGGCCCTTTTTAAGATAACAACTGCTTAAGACAACAACTGCGCTTTTTGCAAGAGTTGTTTAAGCTTTTCCCGCTTTTGTTCAGTCAAAGGACGGGCTGGGGGCAGAACAGCAGTAGAAATCTCTATCCCTCTCAAGCGAATCGCTTCTTTAATCACATTGACAAAGGGAACATCTAGTTTGTACATAGCCAGAAGCGGGGCCAGGCGTCGATGCAATTGAATCGCCCTGCTGTAATCCCCCTGTTGAAAGGCTTCGTATAAACCCACCGTGATTTCCGGAGCGAAGTTAGCACTGGCCGGGATCGCACCGTCTCCCCCCAAAGCCAGTGTGTTGAACAGGTGGTCATCAAACCCTGCAAAAACGGCAAATTCTGGCCTGTTATGTTTAATTTGAACAATTATCTCCCGAATATGTCCAGCTGTGTCTACTGTATCCTTCAGTCCGACAATATGCTCATAATCCATGGCCAGCCTTTTAATGAACGCCGGAGTTAAATCCTGTCCGGTAAGCAGGGGAAAATTGTAGATCAGAATAGGACAAGTAACTGCCTCCGCCACACGGGCATAGTGGGCATAGAGATGATCTTCTGCCAGGGGCCAATAGTAGGGATTAAGCACCAGTACCCCGTCGGCACCTGCCTGTTGAGCATGTTTACTTAACTCAACCGTTTCGGCCGTACTGGGGCTGCCGGTGCCAATCATAACCGGCACACGCTTAGCCACATATTCTACGGCAAACTCGGCGACCTGTTTCCGCTGCCCTAACCCCATCTGGCTGAATTCACCACCGGTGCCCAAGATCAGCAACCCGTGCACACCGGCTTCAATCAAGTGATCCAACAATTTTTTCATTCCATCCTTATCCAGATCACCCTGTTCATCCACAATGGTAGGTACCGGGGGAATGATACCTTGAAACGGATGTGTTTTGGCCATTGTGTCATCTCCTTATATCGCTAATTTTTTATGTCACCTAACTTTAACTTATAACCCTTACTTAAATTAAACTCTTAACTCATCAAGTTACTTCAGCAGCAACATATCCTAATGCATTGGAAATAAGCAGGGCATAATGTTTGATTATGCTGCTCAGCTCCGTTTTAACACGCTCTTCAGTCATGCGAAAAGTGGGACCTGATATACTGAAAGCGGCTACAATTTCACCTTCATAATTGCGGATCGGGGCACCAATGCAGCGGATGCCCTCCTCATGTTCGACGTTATCAATAGCAAATCCTTGGCTGCGGACCTTGGCCAGCTCAGTCAGCAACGTTTTTAAATCGGTGATGGTCTGCTTCGTTTTAGCGGGCATGCCGGTGCGGGCCATAATGGCTGCTATTTCATCCTCAAGCAGCTCCGAGAGCAGCACTTTGCCAACGGCGGTGCAATGCATCAACACCCGGTTGCCTACTTTGGAATACATGCGGATTGTATTGTCGCCTTCCACCTTTTCCACATACACTGCCTCATCACCATCACGTACACAAAGATGGATCACTTCGTTAGTCGCCTTGCATAAAGCCTCCAAATAGGGTAAAGCCACCTTGCGCACATCCAGCTGATCCATCAGTGAACCAGACAGGTACAATAGGCGCAAACCAAGCTGATACTGGCCGGTCTTAGGATTTT
Organism: Caldalkalibacillus thermarum; assembly: GCF_014644735.1. Lineage (NCBI taxonomy): Bacteria > Bacillati > Bacillota > Bacilli > Caryophanales > Bacillaceae > Caldalkalibacillus > Caldalkalibacillus thermarum. The sequence goes on from NZ_BMKZ01000013.1 coordinate 51,022, forward strand.
GACGGATATATTGCCGTTCCAATAATGTTTTCAGAAAGCGGTGAATCGTGCTTTTAGGCAGGTCCATACGGTTGCTCAGTTCAGTCACACCCAACCCTTCCGGTTCATCAGCTAAGTATTCTAAAAGGGTGAGGGCACGATCAACAGATTGGACGATATCTTTACGCATCCAGATCACCTCTACCCCTATCATATCAAAGCGGAGGTAAAACAGAACCAATATAAACGGTTCACCTCCCTACATAGAAGTAAGTTCCTGGTACACTACATCCGTGATGGGAATGCCTTTTTTCAGGCGTTCTTCTTCTTTCAATTGTTCCGGTTCTCCTGGTACCATCACCCGTTCAAACCCAGGTGCTGGCGGTACTTGATGCAATTCATCAATCATTTGATCGATATGAGTTAAAAAATTGTCTGCGGTTGTAAATATGGATATGTCAATAGCTATAAGTAGATGTCCTAACTTGCGCTTTTTGTCATAATCCCCATACATAGCCGTTATATGGGGACCAAAGGCAGAGCCGGTTAATATGCCAGACAATACATCAATCATCAAGGCCAGACCGTATCCTTTTGGCCCTCCAAATGGGAGCAAAGCACGCACTCGATGAGGATCCGTAGTTGGATTACCCTGTTCATCAACCCCCCACCGATCCGGGATAGACAAACCTTGATTGCGGGCATGTAGCACTTTGCCAAAGGCTACTTCGCTTGTTGCCATATCAAGAATAATCGGTTTATGTTTCTTAGCCGGTACACCAAAGGCAATAGGGTTGGTACCAAGATAGGGCTTTGCTCCCCCAAATGGCACCATCACTTTATCAGTATGGGTCAGGGCAATCCCGATCATTTTTTGTTCGGCAGCCATTTGAACATAATAAGATAATGCTCCGCAATGGCTGCTGTTAATCACCCCAACCATACCAATTCCCTGATACTTTGCCCGGTTGATCGCCTCCTGCATGGCTTCTTTAGCCACTACATGCCCCAATCCGTCATCCCCATCAAAAAGGGCAACAGAAGGACTTTTTTCATCCACTTTAAATTGAGGACGGATATTGATACCACCGCTTTTGATTCGCTTCACATAATGCATGGTGCGCAACACTCCGTGGGAATGAACCCCGCGTAAATCCGCGTGAACCAAAACCTCAGCCACCGTATAGGCATGCTTATCTGGCACACCAACTTTTATCAATTGCTTAGCACACAATGAGATTAACTCATTATAACTAACAATGACATCACCCATCTGATACCATCCCTCTCTTTCACATGTTGATCGTAAAATATTTTACTTGGTTAGTATTTCTAGTGGAACAAGTACGAGTTCTGGTACAAAGATCAAGATCAACAGAATAATGATCTGAGCCAAAAGGAAAGGCCATATCCCTTTGGTGATATCAACAATACTGATTTTACTGATACCACATCCTACATACAGCACCGTTCCCACAGGAGGTGTAATTAAACCAATACACAAGGTCATTACCATAATGATCCCAAAATAAACCGGATGAATACCTGCTGCTTCAATTACAGGCAACAGAATAGGGGTAAAGATCAAAATAGCTGGTGTCATATCCATAACCAAACCGACCAATAGCAGAAAAATCATGAGAATCAAGAGCAGCAACAGGGGTGATTCAGTCAGCCCGGCCAGAAGGCCTACCACTTCAGCTGGAATTTGCGCCACTGTGATCACCCAAGCCGTCACCATGGCTGCCGAAGCCAGAAACATGACCACACCTGTTGTTTTGGTGGCATTAACAAACACCTGGGGCAGATCATTTACCTTTAACTCCCCACGATAAACAGTCATGCTGATTAACAAAGCATAAACCACGGCTACAACGGCGGCTTCAGTAGGCGTAAAAATACCGCCCCGCAATCCAACGATGATAATTACAGGCAACAACAGAGCCCATATAGCCTTAGCAAATGCTTGCAGACGTTCCTTATTGCTGGCCTTAGGCATTTTTTCATAATTATTCCGCTTGGCCACAAAGTACCAAGCGATCATTAAGCCCAGCGCAAACAAAATCCCCGGTACAATACCAGCCATAAACAGTTGTGTAATAGAGACTCCCCCTACTACACCAAACAAGATTAAGGGGATACTTGGCGGAATAATGCCTGCAATAATTCCTGATGAAGCTACTAAACCGGTTGAACGTTTAATATCATATCCACGGGCAGCCATCATGGGGATTAACATGGCTCCCAATGCGGCTGTATCGGCTACAGCAGATCCGGATAATCCGGCAAACAACACACCAGCCAGAATGACCACGTATCCCAGTCCGCCCCGGATGTGTCCGACCATTTTAATGGCAAAGTCCACCACTCGGCGTGAAATCCCGCCCGCATTCATAATCTCTCCTGCTAAGATAAAGAAAGGGATAGCCATTAATGGAAAATTGTTGGCCCCGTTGATTAAGTTTTGGGCAATAATTTGTGTATCAAAATTACCCATCACTATCATCATGGCGATCGAGCTGATCAACATGGCTATGGCCACTGGCACACCTAGAAAAAGGAAAGCGAACAACACACCGAAAAAAACCCATATCATGATGATTAATCCTCCCTAGCGGAATGATGAGCTTCTGTTTTGGCCCAGCTCGGTGCATTTTTGTTAAACAAGACAAACTGGCAGGTTTGCACCGCACTAATGATCATCATAATCAGACCGGCCGCAATCCCGGCTACGTATAATACGGAAATTGAAATACCTGTGGCAGGTGCAAAATTATTAATGTTCAGTTGATACATTTTAAGTGCACCATCTACAAACAAATAAAGAACGGCAATAACGATGAAATTAATCAAGGCATAAACCGCTTTTTGCAACCCAAGTGGAAGCGAACCTACAAACAAATCCACGCCTAGATGCGCTTTCTCCTTATGCGCAACTATTGCCCCCAAAAAGACAATATAAACAAATAAAAAACGAGCCAATTCTTCTGACCAAGTAATCCCTGAGTCAAAACCGTAGCGTAAAACAACATTGAGAAATACCAAAATAACCATCGTAGAAAAAATAACTGTGATAATCCCATACAACAGTCCGTTTAAGAAATGTAAAATTTTCGTCATGAAGAGTCACCCCTTCCCTTTCATGGTCAGAAATGGATATAGGATAACCTATATCCATTTTTGAACAAGAATAAGTACTCCTCTTTATTGTTGAGTAATACGGTTATAGAGGTCTTCTGCCCACTCATATTTTTCAAAGAGTTCTTCATATACTGGCTGCATGGCGTCCACCATCTCTTGTCTAAATGCATCATCAGGCTCAATGATCTCCAATCCTTGCTCTTGTAGGTACTGCTTCATTTCACTTTCCTGGGCAATTAACAGTTGCCATTGCTCTTCGGCAGCTGCATCGGCTGCTTCAGCTACGACTTGCTGCAAATCTTCACCTAAACCATCCCAAAAAGCTTGGTTAACCAGATAGATGTTAGGACTGAAGATATGTCTAGTTTCAATGACATGACTCTGAACCTCATAAAATCTTGAGTGAACTAAGGTGGCATATGGGTTTTCCTGTCCATCGATAACACCTTGTTCCAAGGCAGTAAACACTTCGGAAATAGCAAGCGGGATCACACTGGCCCCTAATGCTTCACCCACACTGATAAAGTTTGGGATATTGGGCATTCTCAATCTGAAACCATTGAAATCTTCCAAAGACTCGATGGCTCTGTTGCTGGATACAACTCGAAAACCATTAGCTGTCCAGTTTAAGGGTTTGACACCAAACTGTTCAAAGGCCTGGGCAATTTCTTCCCCAATAGGGCCATTTAGTACCTTTTTAGCATGATCATAATCACGGATAATAAAGGGCCACTCCACAACACCAATTTTGGGTTCACTGTTCTGGAGAAACATACCAGCAATCACCATTTCAATGGTGCCGTTGCGTACACCTTCTAAAAACGCTTCTTCTCCTCCTAACTGACTGTTATCATAGATTTCTACTTTCAAGCGACCCTCTGAATTTTCTTCCACCATTGGCTTAAAAGTTTCTCTCAAAGCCACATTTTGTGGATGATCGGAAGCGAAGTAGTTGGCTACTTTAATGGTCTTTACATCACCCGCAGCATTTTCCTCACTGCTTGCTGTTGTTCCTTCCTCTCCTGCTTGTCCACAAGCGGCTACCAATCCAATTAATATCAATAAGGCACCTGTTCTTAAAAACGTTTTCAAATTCATAAGAAAGCCTCCCCCTTTTTGTGATTGGATCTTTTTAGCCATTCACTTGCAACTATTTTTTGTCCTATATGAAAGCTATGAAAGCTTGATCCACGCCATGCTGGAGATTCGTCTTCTCCCGTTTACCTACTGCTTGTACACCCTTTTTAGGCATCCCCCCTTTCAAATGCTTCATTCTAAATAGAGGCTGCTAAAAAAGTATGTTCAATCGTTTAAGAATTCTTTCAAAGGACAAAATGCCGTTTCTGTTCATATTTGCGCTTGGCTCTCTGATCAACCAGCAACGCCTGAGGGTCAGCGACCGTGAAACGGTACAACAAATCACGGAAAATCCTACTTGCAGTACTTCATCTTCTTGCCTGAATTTCAAGAGACACCGCCCTCTAATCATTCATTAATGACTCACTTCTGGAAAAGGTTAGGGGCCCATATCATCAATGAAGTCAATGAATGGATCGTTAACGAATAATGAGAACATGTCCACCTACTGTTTGAGTACAGTTAGTACGTCTTTGTTGACCAAGTAAGTAGGCGTTTGGCCTTGAAGCGCTTCCAAAACATTTCTGGCACACTTACTGCGCATCTCATCCTCAGATTCTTCCGAGTACCAGGCTACATGGGGTGTTAATATCACATTATCCATTGTGAGTAAAGGATTGTCAGGCTGAATCGGTTCAATCTCAACTACGTCCAGCGCCGCACCGGCAATCTGCCCCGCTTGCAGGGCTTCAATCAAGTCTTGCTCATTGATGACCGGTCCCCTCGCCGTATTGACAATCACAAGGTTTTTCTTAGCGAGTTTAAAGAGATCCTTGTTAATCAAGCCTTTTGTCTCGTCAGTTAATGGGATGTGAACAGAGACAAAATCCGCTTTTCTAAAAATCTCTTCCAATGAAGCTGGCTCAGCTTGAGCCTCGTGGATCACATCCTCCGGTACGTACGGATCGTACACGAGCACATTAAAGCCGATCGCGATTAACTTTTTGACCAGACTGCGAGGAATCCGCCCAAACCCTAAAACACCGACAGTCTGAGTTTGGAAACGGTGAATGGGGATGCCTTTTTTATAATCCCAAACCCCATTTTTCACATATTGGTTGAGAAGAACCACCTTCCTGGCCCAGCTCATCAACAGAGCCAGTGTATGATCAGACACTTCATCCATACAGTAATCAGGCACATTAGCCACGTAAATCCCTTTTTCCGTCGCCTTGGGAATGTCAATTGTATTAACACCAACTCCATAGCGGGAAATCACCTTACATTTTTCCAGCTGTTCAATAACTTTGGCTGAAATCGGAGCATATTGATTGATGATACCATCAGCATCTTTGGCGATCTCGATAACCTCGTCCTCTGTACGAGCTTGTCCCTTAACCAATTCCACATCAGGCAAGGCCTGGAGAACACGTTCTTCGTAGCGTAAATCGTAATACTCATAGTCAGTTACAACAACTTTCAATTTCTGTGTCACTTCCTAATCCCCCCACTTTGAACTGACTTAAGCGTTTACAAGAGACGATAATAATAGATTATGTTTTATAATATAAAACTCATTTCTCTATATAAGAATTATACACGAAAGAATTATACACGAACAAAAATATAAAGTAAATAAAAATTTCAGATAACATATTAGAGCAAGGCCCAAGCGACTATACTCCCCGTCCCGCCAAACAAAAAGGCAAAAGTCAAGTTCCACACCATGATCTTATAGGGGTTTTCCTTGAGCAAATTGCCGGTCAAGATCACAGAGACATTGAACGGCCCCGCCATTACTGTTGCTAAACTGGACGTAATCAGCACAAGGCCAATGCTAACCGGGTTCATCCACATCAATAGTGGCTGCACCAGTTCACCGACCAACCCCATTGTCACCAAAGGATGAAATCCAACCAAGGCCAGACCTAGGAACATCACTTGGATGGTCACGAACAAGAAAATCGGCTGCCCTGCTAAAAAGATAAAGGGTGCTTGTAAATAATCGATCCATTGGGAATCCCTTAAGGCACCGATAAACAAACCCATACTGAGAAAGAGAAGAACATAGCTGTGGAGAGTAGAGACTCTCTCTCGCCACTGCTTCAAACTATAAATAAAAAAAGTACGCAGCCGCCCAATCATAAAAGCCCAAACAAACGAAAAAGGTACAATGACCAATGATACAGATAACAGAAAGTTAAGCTGAAACAACTGTTTGACAACAGTGACACAAACAATAAACAGAGCCAAATAACACATTAACAACCCTATGCGTCGATAAACAGACCAATCCAGTTTTTCTCTTGTCTGTTCCATATGATCATGTATCCGCCAGGCTCGAAAACGTAAATAACCGAGGCCTCCGTCGATCACAAGCAAGGTGAGGGCAATCAATAACAGCCATGGCAGAAAGGTGAGATAGCCAGTGCCTGTTATATCAACGGTAATAGCCACTAGTACTTCCATGGGACTCCAGGCAAGGCACAAGGCATATCCTCTTAGCATAGAGCTGCTGATAAAAAGATGTGCAAGTCGTTCTGGCAGCGATCTTAAGTGTTTGGTCAACACACCATAGACAAGGGGGAGCATGGCGATATTCAAAAAGGAGCCCAGCAAAAAGCTGGCGCTTAACCCTCGTCCATATAGTTGGCCAAAATGCTGCACATGCGCTTTCAACAGCTTACTGACCGATTGATCATAACGTCCCGTTATGATCATACTGTTAATAAACGGCAGAACATAGAACAACACCAAAATGACAGCAAATGAGGTTAACAGCAGGGGTAATTCATGCCATGTCCCGCCGTTCGACAAGAAAAGACCGCTCCCTGCCGCACAAAAAATCACACTGCTCACTTGAAAGAGACGCTCCGCTTGTCTAAACGCCATAACTAAGGCAAGCAGGGCGAGCAAGCCGGTCACATATTCCAGCGCGGCATTTTGGACAAAACTATTCACGACAAAGCACCAAACGAGTAAACTAAGCACGATGAACATGGTTTACAAGGCGCCTTTCTGTTGATGATTCACTGGAGCAGGAGGTCCCTTCTTCTCTGCTCCTGTCTGCTTGCGGTTGACAATCCAAATTCCTGCCAGAACCAACCCAATACCGACCAACGTATCAACCGCGAGGGTTTCCCCTAGAAACACCCACCCGGATAACGTTCCTATCACCGGAACCAGCAAAAGGGAGATGGAGGATTGTCCCGCCCCCCCTGAGGAAAGGATATGCGACCACAGAAAATAGGCCAGCGCGGAGGCAATCACTCCAGCAAAAATCAAGCAAAACACAGCCATACCGTTCCAGCTAGCCATCGGTTCAGACTCAATGGTGAAGGTGAACAAAAATAAAACAATGGTCCCCACCACCATTTGGTAGGCGGTCAACTGAATTTGATTCCGACCGTTAAGCACTTTTTTGATGATCAGGCTAGCCGTCGCCCAGGAGACAGCAGCGATGAGACAAAGAGTTTGAACCACAAACACCGTTCCTGTCCATTCCAGTGCCCAGGGATTGACATCGAGGACCAGAAACAGTCCCCCAAATCCAATGCCAAGACCCAACAGATGAAACCTTGTCATTTGTTCGCCAGGAATAAAAAAGTGGGCCATCATGGTTAGCCAAAAAGGCATCGTAAAGGCCAAAATGGAAGCAATTCCTATTTCAACAAATTGCAAGGCAGACTGGGTGATGGCAAACACGCAACTGATCTGCAGAACTCCGCATAAAGCGTACCATTTCCAGTCTTCTTTTTTGGGCAGTGGAATTTTACGGATCAGACAAAACAAAAGTAAAACAGCTGAGCCGAGCATGAAGCGGAGAGCTGAAAACATAAGCGGAGAAAAATAATAGAGGGCCGTGCTCATCACTACCCAGTTTGTTCCCCAAATCGTACATAATAAAATCATTTTCCAATTCACATGATCACCTCATTTCTTTGCAAGTAAGAAAAGGGACTTAAATCTGAAAAAAGTGATGGAGGCATGCTCCATCACACGTTGTCTTGTTCTAGCACAACCCTGCCCATATCAGGAATTATTGATTCCCTTTAACAACGTTGCGCAGCTTTCCAATCTTTTCTACCTCAACGATAACTTCATCTCCATCTTTCAAAAAGACTTGAGGTTCACGGGACATCCCCACTCCCGGAGGCGTACCAGTGGCAATGACATCCCCAGGTTCAAAGGTCATGGATTGAGAGAGATAGGATAAGATATAGGGTATGTTAAAGATCAAATTTTTCGTATTTGAATCTTGCATTGTTTCTCCATTGAGATGCAGCTTAATGTCCAGTTGGTGGGGATCTTCAATTTCGTCTCTCGTCACCAGCACTGGTCCCATCGGAGCAAATGAATCGGGGGATTTACCTCTGACCCATTGCCCATCTCCCAGCTGAATGTCCCGGGCACTGACATCGTTGATAATGGTATAACCGGCAATATACGCCATGGCTTCGCTTTCGCTCACTTGTTTTGCTTTCTTGCCTATCACAAACGCCAGTTCCGCTTCATAGTCTACCTGATCTGAGTTAGGAGGCAGCAGAATAGCATCATCGGGCCCAACGACAGCGTTAGCGTACTTGGAAAAAATCACAGGGGATTTGGGAATATCCATTCCTGTCTCCTCACAGTGGTCCACATAGTTTAAACCGACACAAACCAGTTTTCCAGGCCGGGGAATCGGGGCTTTTAATTTCACTTCGTCTACGGCGTAAATCAATCGTGCCCCGTTCAAGCCTGAACCTGGGGACCCTAAAGCGTAATCCATTGCTTTTTTGGCTTCGGCAAGAGCAGCTTCCCCTCGTTCCAAGAAGGTGAGCATCTCAGAGGGAACCATGGCCTGCGCAACAAGTACTGGGCTTGCTTCACCTTTATCGGCCAACAAGGCCGTATAGGCAGCGTTCAGGTCCACCACTTGTTGATCAACTAAGGCACCCACACGAGTAAGACCATTAAATGAAAAAGTGACTAGCTTCATAGCGAATAACCTCCTAATATGTTCCAATCTTTTCGTTGATCTCAGGATAAGATAAGATCTTTTAATTCTGGTACAACGTAGCAGGAAGAATCACCTTGTAACGCCTTAACCAGGTTTTCTGCAGCCACCCTGGCCATATCCCGGCGCGTTTGATGGGTTGCAGAACCAATGTGGGGAACAGTCACCACGTTGGGCAAAGCAAGCAAAGGATGATCCGGCGGGATTGGCTCTTGCTGAAAGACGTCCAAACCAGCCCCTCGTATCCGTCCGCTTTGTAAAGCACGGACCAGCGCCTGTTCATCCACTGTCTGACCTCTAGACGCATTGATGAAAATGGCTTCTTCCTTCATTAACTGAAATTGATCGTCCCCAATCAGCTGAACTGTCTGCGGGGTTAAGGGAGTAAGCAGTACGATAAAGTCTGACTGGCGCAAAAGGGTCTCCAAAGAGACATAGGTGACGCCTAAGCGCTCTTCTATTTCCGGTTTCTGGCGGCGGTTATAATAGAGTACCTCCATATCAAAGCCTAACTTGGCTCGTTTGGCCACCTTTTCTCCGATACGACCCATGCCGATGATACCGAGAGTACGATGATGAACGTCAATACCAAATAAGTTCTCGTTATCACCCTTTTTCCATTTCCCTTCTTTCACATAACGATCCAGTTCCGCTATGCGCCGGGCACTGCTTAAGATAAGGGCAAAAACCAGATCGGCTACAGTATCATCCAACACGTATGGGGTATGGGTACCTAGCACTTTTCTTTTACGCATGGCACCTATATCAAAGTTGTTATAACCGACGGAGATGGTGCTAATCACTCTCAGATGAGGCGCATGAGCCAACAACTCCTCATCCACCTTAAGGCCATGCAGCAGGAGGCCCTCTGCATCTCTTACCTCCTCGAGGAGCTTGCCACGGGGAATAGGCTCAGACCGATCCCATTTGCGGTACTGGCAGTGTTGACCAATATAGGCCTCAATGTCAGCCGGAATAGGATTGGCAATAAACACATTAGGCTTCATAATACCCTCCTTCTATGAACCAAAACAGAAAACCGGTTTCAATACTTTTTTGGCAATTCATCTGTTATCCCCCTGGCGCACGCTCACTTGGGGAATGCCTAAATCACTCGCTCCCAGCTTCGATGTTTTTGCTTCAGGATAATAACGTTCAATGATTTGTATGCCTAAGGCAGCTCGACGAACCCGCTCCCGGCACAGCTGAATATTGGTTGCTTCCCAATGGAGCCCAGATGGATATACATCAGGATGATTACGCAAACCAAATTTGATATAAACAGGAGCTAATATACGGATCAACTCCGGTATTTCATAGTGACGGATGAACCCGCCAAAGTTGTCAGGCACTTCAACATAAAGGTCAATGGGAATATCAATTGCCTGGCGGATGGCTGCCAGCTTGGGAAGGGTCAACGCCGTGGGCACGTTAAACGTGTCAGCACCCAGGTCCTGTATTATTTTCACAGACACAGGATTGGCAGCGGCCAACTGCACAGAAACTTTGACCACAAAATCCTTAGGCAGCAACCCTTTTTCTTTCATTTTCTTAGTCAAATAGAGCAGCCCTTCATCAGCGACTAACGCCCCTCTGAGACCCAGGCTGGCCCCTCTCTTTAAATCTTCCATGGCATAGACCAACTGATCTGCCCCTTCATGTCTTAAAGCAATAGAAGATCCTGCTTTGGTGAAGGGTTGGGCACTGATATCCCAGGCTCCTCTCGGGCCCACAAACAAGCTGAGCTCCATGCCCCGCTCAGCGCACATCCGGTTCATCTCTACAATTTCGTCATCAGTCAAGAGCATAATGCCGCTTCCTTGGGACACACGGTGTACGGTAATTCCATGGCGGTCGATTTCTTCCAGTGTGGCCTCCAAGGCACGAGGGCCTTCAACGCTGGGCAGTTCAATCCGATATTGGGCCCCATCAGGAAAGCGTTTCTCTGAGTCAGGAAGTTCGTATAAATCCCGCTCCGGAAAACCCAGTGAGCGAAGGAAGGCTCTTGATTCCTGCATCCTGTTCACATCCCTTTCTTGGTTCACCTTAGTTCATTGATTCAGTTTGGTTTAAGTCACTTTTATTGAACGATTTGCTTTTCTTTTGTAAGGAATGTCAGCATCCATTTTGACTGCTAAGGGTACAACACCATGGGCCGCATCAGTACATCCAGCCAGACGGTTGCCTGGTGCCACCTCTTTCTGGCGCCGTCTCATACGTTGCTTACGTTCTTCACCTAACTGGGCTCGTTCAGTTTCCAAGTCGCCCTGATACAATTCAACCTGTCCCTCTTGGAACTTTTCTGGGTCAAGCAGTTCAATCCGTTTAGCCCGGAAACGCAGGAGCAGCAAATCTCCTTCCTGCAGGTAGAGGATTCCTCCTCCTTGGTACGCCTCCGGTGTCATATGACCGATAGCTGCACCGTAGGAGACACCGGAGTAGCGTCCATCGCTAATCAATGTAGCCAGTTTCTGTAATTGCCGGTTGGCATTAATGTGCTGCATGGGTGTAAACATCTCAGGCATACCGTATGCCTCCGGACCTTGTCCGGCAATGATCACTGCAATTTTTAAAATCTCTTCCTGCACCATACGCTTGAAGAGAGAATCATAGTCTAAGTTTTGTGCGTTTTGGAACGTCTCCGGCTGATTATGGGCCCACATCTGCAACAAATGCTCGCGGGCGAAGGTTTTCTTTTGACGAAGGTCATCCAACAGGTTGACATTCAACAGCTGGGCATTGGCTTCATCTTCGTTTTCAAAATAAAGGACAAATGAGACTTTTTCATCAAATTTATCCAGTTGGTGGGTGGGCATGCCACTGATCTTGACAACAGCACTCTCAAAGAAGTTTCCTTCGAGGACATCCACTCCGCTGAACGGACGCCGCGGTTTGCTGAGAATGACGGGGTTATCTTTCACATTGTCAGCACTTAAGCCTTTTGTATCCGCCAAACGCTCGGCCCAAGTCTGTCCGGTTACCGTCATGGCATCCGTATCCATGGGAACACCATTATTGAGCAACTCGTAAAAGAGGGTTTCCATTCCCCGAATGAGGCCTGAACAGCATTGCTGGGCCAGAACGAAAATGTCTCGCCCCTCGGTCAGGCTATAATCAAACAGGTCCGGAATGGGATATTCCTGCTGAATGTCCCGGACATCCCACAGACTAAAGTCATAACCGGCATATAACATAGCTCCAACGATATGCATCATCAGATTGCTAGAACCGCCACTGGCACTGTGAATACGAACAGCATTGGCTATGTTAGCCTTGAGCAGCTCTGTTACACTGCACTCCGGACGGTTAATAATTCCAAACAGTGATTCGATCGCCGGATTCAATTGTTCCTGGGTAGGCGGCTCTGTCAATAATTCAAGATTAGGGTGAACAAGACCAAAGCCAGCAGTGATATCCCTAGAGCTGTTTCCGGTACCATGAAAAGCACAGATCCCGCCCGCAGCATCACAAGTGTTAACCGCCAATCGCTTTTCAAAATCTTTATGTTGCTCCGGGGTGATTACCCCTTTTTCAACAGCTCGCAGAAAAACCCCTTGAAAAGCAGTGTTTGAGGAACATTGTAAGATAAAGCTGGAGGCATCCAGAAGATCGTCAGCGATCTCCGGGTAGCCCATTTTCCGGGCACGCTCTGCCACCTCATGCAACTCGCTCATGAGATCCGCCGGGATTTCTCCTCCTTTAAGCACGTGCGAAGGAGCAAAGGTGGCAAACAGAGGCGCTTCTCCTCTAATGCGCCGTGTCCGGTCGACCATGGCCAATCCGCTCAACACACCGAGTGGCTGTTTATCACAGCCTTGAATGACAAAAGCACCATGATAAGAATGGGCTTCCATCTGGTTGGCCACGACTTCAGCGATGGCATTACGGCTTTGGAGAGAATAGCTCATGCCCATGTTGCTCTGAGCTGTTCCATCACACAGGACAGGTGTGCTGAAATAAAACGGAACGCCACCCTCTTGCCAGATCTTAAGCGCCGCCCGGGAGACCGTATACTGATCCAATATGTGAGCAGGGTGATCGGCAGATCCACCGATAATCGCAATCCGTGGGCAATTTTCTTCCAACCGGTCATAAATTTCCTCCAAAGTCCAATCAGGCTGGATATGCTTTGCTTCTTCTCCCAACCATTGCTTCGCTTGATCCAGAAGCCCTGCCACCGTAATCGGCTCATTAGCCTTGCCTTGAACATTTTCTTTATAAGGATTGACCGGGCTATTGACCCGAGGCCTGTATGGCTTACTCACAACTTTCTCCTCCCTTTGCATTATCCTTGTGACAAGTCTAGAAGCTGGGTAAGACACGATGGATGGCAAATTCCGAAAAACCAAGTTCTTCATTCTTAGTCTCTTTGCCGTTGGTTACGTTCTCGATATCAGACAAAATCATCTGACCGATCTCAGGGATGGTATGCGTCTTTTCCAGGATACCGCTGGCGTCTATATCCAGCTCTTCCCCCATGATGGACATCAGTTCGGGGTCACCGCACACTTTAATGACTGGAGAGATGGGAGAGCCAACGGGATTCCCTTCTTAACCCGTCCCTTCTCACCTTTGCTTAAATCACGAACAGCTGTGGCAACATTGTCGTTATCTTTCATCTTGACAGCATTCGCTTTATTTGACACGAACTTCTCCTCCTCTTTGTCGTGGTCGTATTATAGGCTGATAGGGCTCCCTTCCCTCCTCGAACCAAGTTCCTCCATTTAAGTTAAATTGCCCAACCAAACCGGTTTTTATTGATTTTATTCATAGTTTTCACTCTTTTCTTAGTATATAGGATACTATTATGCGTATGTTTTGTCAAAACATAGTTTTATATTATTGAACAATTTAACCATAACAAAAACCCAGCCTTGAAAGGCCAGGTTGCACCGCTACTGAATGGATGTAACAACAGTGAGAATCTTAGCCCTTAAATGGATAAGTAGGCAAGCCTTTCACTTTCGTTTTAACGCAGAAAAGCCCTCCTGCATAAGGTTGCTTTAAGCGTTCTTCATCGCTTAGTCCTACTCTGGCTGTTGTAATATATAAATGGTCTAAATCATCACCTCCAAAAACACATGACGTCACCTTAGCGACGGGCAAATGGATGGTGTCTAATAAATCACCTGTCATGGGATTCCAGCGGGTCACTTTATACCCACCCCAATGAGCGACCCAGATCATGCCTTCAGTGTCCGTTGTCATTCCATCCGGAACGCCGGCGCCGTCTGGTATTCTCACCACAACTCTTTTATTTTTTAGTTCTCCTGAGTCAAGATCAAAATCAAAGGCGACGACCTCTTTTGTCGGAGTATCAACATAATAGAAAATTTGGTTATCTGGTGACCATGAGATACCATTAGAGATGCTTACATGATTTAACACTCTGTTTACCTTATTAGTCTCGAGACAGTATAATGATCCTTGCTCTGGTAATTCCTTCTTATGCATGGTTCCTGCCCAAAAACGCCCCATTGCATCACATTTACCGTTATTAAATCGATTTTCAGGCAAGTAACTTTCGGGGTCAGCAATCGGGCATAATTGCCGCGTGTAAAAATCAAACGTAAAAAACCCATTTTCCGTTACCATCACAAGCCCGCCTGATTCCCGTGGTACGACGGCGCTTACAAGCTGGCCAATTTCCAGGGATGTATTTTCATTACGGTTCGGATCATAGATATGGACCTTTTTTTGATCAATATCAACCCAATAGAGACGTTTCTTTTTCACATCCCAGGAAGGTCCTTCACCAAGGGTGGCCTTGGCATCAAAAACAAGTTCGGCCTGCACCAACCGCTCTCTTCCTTTTAGTGTAGGGGTTCCTTTATTAAAATATTCAAGACAACTAAAAACCCATGCCCTTCAGACGCTCAGTTTCTACTCAATTTCAACAATCATTTCAATTTCCACCGGGGTATCAAATGGAAGTTCATTAGCCGAAATTGCGGATCTGGCATGTTTACCCCGTTCCCCAAAAATTTCTTCCAACAACTCGGAAGCTCCGAGGTGTAGACGAGATTTCCCACTGTCCTCGCAGGCACATACTCTGCAGCAGGTCTTGGTGCCTCAGGCAAATTAATCCCTAATCTTTTTAATTTCTCTTCGATTTTGGACATCAGAAACACTCCTTTTTCATTGTATGCTTGGATCAAAAAGGAATTCCAATAGATGAAAAGATAAATAAGTTTTTTAAAGGGTTAGGATTAACTGTTGAACAGACACTCCGGGTTTTTTCTCCATGTATGATCACCAATTCAGGATTGAATGTGTTCACCAGATTAGCAATACCAATTCCCAAATAGGTTCCAAGATCATAGATCGCGATCTGTTCAACAACAGGATCACCGTTTTCAACCGCTTTTGCAATTAACGGAAGTGTCAAGTCTTCAGCTGAATCAACCATTTGTTTTAACCATGTTGTTTGGTTCATATTTTCGGATACCTGTTTTAATAAGGCATCTGATGAAGCATAAGTTTCCCAACACCCTCGATTTCCACATCGACATTTAGGACCATTGAAGTTAAGCGTGGTGTGTCCAATCTCACCAAAACTATCATCAATTCCTCTCATCATTTGGTTATCGATAATCACACCCGCACCAATTCCACCATCGGTCATTAAAGAGATTATTGTTTGGGCTTCATCCTGACCAAACCATTTTTCAGCTAAACTTAAATTTTTACATTCGTTGTCAACCCAGACTGGCTTATTAAATCGTTCTGATAACAAATCTCCTAAATTTACATTATTTAGGATGCTAAAATTGGAAGCATCACGAATGGTTCCTGTCTTTGTTTCGACAAGCCCCGGGCTTCCGACTCCAATCCCTAAGACCGGAATCTTCAAGTCCTCTGCTTTCTTGATCAACTCACCAACTTGAAGCGTCAACTTATGGAGTAACTGCTCCTTACTTTCATCACGCCTATTTCGTTCTTGTATCCGAAATAAAATGCTAGCGGATAAATCAATCAATGCCATATCCAACAGTTCAATCCCGAGATGCACTGCTATAATGCTTTTTCCGCGCGGATGGAAAGCAATAATTTTCGGACGTTTACCACCGAGTTCGGTTGAACTCCCTGTTCCGTCAACTTTTAAATAACCTTCTTCGATTAGCTCATCAACTAACGAGGAGGCGGTTGGGGTACTGATTCCAAGATCTTTAGCAATCTGTGGTTTCGTGGTTCTTATACGGCATCTGACGTATTCCAAAATACTGATTTTATGTGTGAGTTTTACGTCGATTTTTTTATTAGTGTTGAGCAACAACCTTCCCCCCAGTTACATCAATTTCCTTATCTGTAACTCCGACATTATAAAATATTATACTTTTTATATGCCTCTACAATGCCCATTCCCTGTTGAAGTGCTTTACGCATAGCGTTTTCTCCATCCACTTTTTTTAATACTCCTTCAAACACTTGGGCTGCACAAGTTTGAGGAACAACGACAATTCCATCATGATCAGCCACAATGATATCGCCTGGAAACACCTTAACACCGCCGCATTCAATGGGGACTTGATAGTTAATCACGTCAGTTCTCCCTTTTGAATCATGGGGATGAAATCCTCTTGTAAAGGTTGGAAATCCCATTTCAATAATCTTTCGGCTATCCCTGGTAAATCCGTCAATGATGGCCCCTCTTGATCCCTTGACCATTGCCGCAGTGCTTAGCAGCTCTCCCCAAAAGCCGCTGCTTGTTGAGCCGTTTGTGGTTGCCACTACAATATCCCCTTCATTTAATGCATCAACCGCTTCTAGTTCTTTTTTATAAGGGTGTTCTGGAATCTCGTAAACATCAGTAGCAAGAATAGTAAAAGCTCTCCCTATCACACTAAATGAAGGGTCAATGGGACGGATATGGTGTTCCATCACTTGCGCACGTAGGCCCAGATCATCTAATATGTCAGCTGTTACGGCAGTATATACTTTTTGTTCTAATTGCCCAAAGTCATATTTCATCATCTATCACCCCTTGTGTGTACCGTTTTTAACTTTAGCTATATCCCGGAGAGACAATTGCAATCAAATCGTCGGGGACCACTTCCAGCTTCTTGTTCATGTGCGACAGGTCCAGCCCGCGTGGATAGACAGGAATCGTTTCCTCGTAGGCCAGCTTAACGACTGCAGCCACCTCCTGTGCGGTCGTCGGCTGTATCACCAGTTCTGGGAGAAAGACACCGAACGACGCATCGTAAGAATAGCCAATCAAGTCCTGCTTCTCCGTCAGAATCCGCTTATCGTCTGAGATAATACCTCTGACCTGCTGTAAAATTTCCTCATCAACTTTTCTGTAGGCCAATACATTCACCCTCTTACAGGTTAATCTGAGGGACAGAATTTGTCATCCAAAATACCGCTTGGTCCTGTACTTACCACTGTTCGGTTCTTACAACACTCCGTGATAAGCGTTTTCAATAATTTGTCTAACATCGCTTTCACTAGTGAGCCTGGGGTTTGCAAACACATTTCCACTCCTCATGGTGTCTCTGATCATCTGCGGCAAATAATCCAATGAAACCCCCAAATCCTTGATATTGTCTGGGATGTTTAAGGATTTATTCATTGTTACGATTGCTTCAATGGCTTTCCTTCCTGCCTCAGTCACTGGCAAACCGCTCACATCTTCCCCTAATGCAACGGCGATCTCCTTGTATTGATCAGGACAAGCCGGCAGGTTATATGCCATGACATATGGTAATAATGCAGCATTGGCAATACCATGAGGGATATTAAAAATACCACCGAGCGTATGTGAAATGGCATGTACATTTCCTAAACGTGACTGGGCAAAGGCCATCCCTGCCATGCAGGATGCCACAAGCATTTCCCCTCTGCTATCCATATCTGTACCTACAAAATAAGCTTTATTTATGTTCTCACCAATTATTTTTACTGCGTTTATCGCTAAAGCTTGACTGACAGGATTTGAAAATTTAGAAGTATAAGACTCTATGGCGTGTGTAAGTGCATCCATTCCAGTAGCAGCTGTAATCGAAGGCGGTAAACCTAGTGTAAGTTCAGGATCTAAGATTGCTAGCTTAGGATATAGATGCGGACTGATAATGGCTGCTTTAAACAATGTCTTCTCGTTTGTAATGATGGTAGCTGGGGTCGCTTCACTTCCTGTTCCAGCTGTAGTCGGGATGGCAACAATCGGAAGAGGGGGATGAGGTAATTTGTTCACCCCTTCGTAATCGAGAATACTGCCGCTATTATTCACGAGCGCAGCAATAGCCTTTGCTGTATCAATACTGCTGCCCCCACCAACCGCTAGTACGATGTCGCAATTCCCTTTTTGCAAATAACGCAAACCATTTTCCACTATCTGATTAGTGGGGTTCGGGTCCACTTCATCAAAAATGTCATAGGCAATACCCTGTTCGTTCAAAGACATTTCAATCGGATCCAGGATCTTTGCTTTTCTGACACCAGCGTCAGTTACAATGAGGACTTTTTGCTTAACATACGGCTTTAACAATTCCCCCGTTTTTCTCGCTAGTCCTCGTCCATACTCCATTTGTGTCGGCATAAAAAATTTGTACCCATCCAATGCCATTCACTCCTTTTCTTCCATTTGATTTAGTTGATGTTTAATATTGCTAATATGATTTTCCATTGCTGTCCGGGCCATTTCTGCGTCAGCAGTCAGTATGGCTTCATAAATTAAGCGATGTTCGCCCAACACTTCTTCGGTTTTTCCTGGAATTTTAAGTGCATCGATCCTTGCTTCATACACCCCGCTAATAAGGGTATCGGATATCTTAACGCAGTTCTAATAATTCAAAAATGTCTGCTTTCCCTTCATGGAAAATGGAGTCGAATAAGACAAATAACTGGTCTTGGTCATTGTTATTCAAAAAGATACCAATACCAGGTTTAACAGTAACAATTCCTCTCGCCGCGAGTACACTGATCGCTTCGCGGACCGCACCTAAACAGAAAACATGTTTGCTAAATTTCTCTCTTTTTTAAATTGGTGTAATATTGGTCTGCTGATGAACCCAGGATCTTCGGACGCCTTTTTTTAGAATACAGGCACTGCCCTTATGACAGTGCCCGTTTGCGATGAAATGTTACTTCCTAAAAATGGGCTGTTCATATCTTTCAATGACTTCCCTATTGACGTCTACGCCAATCCCCGGCTTTTGCGGAATTGGTACTTTTCCATCCTGCATAGAAATTGAATGATAAATTAAATCCCCTCTGAATGGATGGGCTGATTGATCATATTCTAGCATGGGCTCGATAGGATTTAAGGATAATGGAGTTGGAGGTAAGGAAGCTATAAATTGCAGTGAAGCTGCAAGCCCAATTCCCGAACCCCATACATGGGGTATTAACATCGTATTCCAAGCTTGAGCCATGGCAGCTATTTTCTTGCACTCGGTAAATCCACCGGAAGACATTAAATCTGGTTGCAATATATCGAGCGCTCCATTTGCTATCCAATGCCTATAACCCGTTTTTCCGAATAGATTTTCTCCAGCTGCAATATATGTAGAAGATAAATTTCTCAGTTGTTTATACCCTTCGATATCTTCAGGAACAAGAGGTTCTTCAAAAAAATGAATATTTAAAGATTGACACTCATTTAAAATCCGCCTAGCAGCTGGGGGGTTATAGGCACAGTTTGCATCCATCATAATTTTTATTTGATCACCCACAGCTTCACGAATAGCACTCACAAAGCTAATATCCTCTTCTACACCAAAGCCTATTTTCAACTTAATTGCTTTAAATCCTTTTGATATATGCTCTTTTGCTTCCTCAATTCCGCTTTCGGGATATTTTTTCCTTTATATCTATAAAAGCCAGTTGCATAGGGAGTAACTTCTGACCGGAAACTTCCTCCAATCAGTTTCGATATTGGTTTATTCAAAGCTCTTCCAATCACGTCCCAAAGGGCAATATCAACACCACTAATGACATTGACAGCTGCACCCGACTATCCAAAAGGACGAGAACGATTATACATTTCCTCCCAAAGTACTTCTACATCGAATGGGTCTCTGCCTATTAAAATGGGTTTATAGCAAAACTCAATAAATGATGCAGCAATCTCAGGGGGTTGTAATCCATGACACAAAGACTCTCCCCATCCAACAACTCCCTCATCGGTGATTATTTCCACGATTAATGAGCTGCGTTTTTCCACCCATCCTTGAGAAAAAGAAAACTTTTCATCTAACGGTGTAGATAATACATGCGGAATAACATTAACAATCTTCAAAATAATTCACTCCTAAATGATAATTGTAGCAGAGTAGGAAACTGAAATTTTCTGACGACCTTAAGACCGCCATGTTTTCTTCAGTTTCCCTTCACTTACAACATCACCTTAGTCATTTAAAATTTTCCACACAGCTTGGTATACTGCTTTAACAGGCACGCCTGCCTTCTCTGCAATCTGCCGACAATCTTCAAACTCGGGACTTTCTTGAACCACTTGATTCCCCAACAAGGCCTGTTTAACCGATACAGGGCCCCATTTAGTTTCGACTGTTTTGAACTTCCGGCCCAAACGATGCACAGTCCACGGGGAGTAACGAATGCCAAAAGTCGTTGTTTCGGTAAAGATCAAACGTTTCACTTTATCCAGCAAATGTTTAGACAAGAGAACGGATAATAAGACAGCAGGCCTGTTTTTTTTCATATAAATTGGCGTGTAGTAAACATCATTCACTCCTATCGCCAGCAGTCTGTCCATTAACTCTCCCAACCATTCAGCAGGCATGTCATCCAAGTTTACTTCTATTTTGATCATGTCGGAGTCAATATGCTCACGCTCGTGATTAAACAGTTGTTTTGATCTATTCATTTTGTTAACACCTTGTTCATACTACCACTTTTATATCCTTTTAAATCTAAAGTAATAAACTTATATCCGATCTGTTCCAACTGGTTATAAATGTGGTCTCTGTTTGTTAAGATCGTATCCATATCTCCCGGTTCTACCTCTATCCTAGCCAGATCCCCGTGATGACGGACACGTACCTGGCGGATACCTAAGCTGCGAATTACCTGTTCAGCCTGTTCAACCTTGGAAAGCTTTTGCACTGTAATCATCTCTCCGTAAGCAATGCGGGAGGACAGGCAGGCAAAAGAAGGATTATCCCAGGTTTCTAAGCCCATTTGTTTGGACAGTGCCCTGATCTCATCTTTGTACAAACCGGCTTCCTGCAGTGGGCCCCTCACACCCGATTCTTGGGCTGCTTTAGTACCCGGACGGTATTCACTTAAATCATCGGCAATAAGACCATAGACAATATGGTTCAATCCATACTTTTTGCGCAAAGGTTCCAATTCCTCAAACAGCCCTTTTTTGCAGAAGTAACAACGATTTTTATTGTTCTCCTTATACCCGGGAATCTCCAGTTCAGACGTGGAAATCACCACATGGCGTGCCCCGATTATGGCTGCCAGCCGCTTTGCCTCCTCCAACTCTGAAGAAGGATATGTCTCCGAATCGGCTGTCACAGCTAGGACATGGTCATAACCAAGGGTGTCCACTGCAACCTTGAGTAAAAAGGTACTGTCTACCCCTCCCGAGAAGGCAACAAGCACACTTTTCATGTCGGAGAGTATACCTTTAAGTTTGAGCAGTTTATTCTCCATATTATCCCTCTCTAGTTACGTTTAATCATCTTTTCTTCTATTTTAACAGAATCTTTTTAAATTGACACTGCGTGGTCTAAGGATTTTGAAGCAACTGGTCAGCAGCAAGGGGGTTTGTTAGAATCTCAACTTTCGCACCTTGAAAAACACGAGAATCCCTTGATTTAACTGGGGAATTTGGCCAAAAAACGCGAAAAACACCCAATCCTTTGGTAAAATGAAGTTGCCTAAACAAACATTTACCAAGGAAAGGATGTTTTTCATGTCTATCGTACCAAATTCCTCGGCTTCTGACCAGCAACTTCTTTCAAGAGTGGAGCGTTTTTTCAAAGAACAGCGGATTGGCTCTCTGCTCAAAAAGTCCAATTTTGTGAAAGAATGCGGATGGACTTGCCTGGCGCTTTTCAAATTCCTTTTTCTCCTGGTGTTTAGCAAGAAAAATCTGTATCAAGCCCTTCAAAAGAAAGACTCATTGGATC